>CBIHQZ010000832.1:0-3804 GCA_966212315.1 uncultured Myxococcales bacterium | reverse complement strand
TTCTCGTCGTGGACGATGAGTTCGGATTGCTGGACGCTCTTGCACTCGTCCTCGCGGACGAGGGCTACGAGGTCGACACCGCGCTGAACGGCCGCGAAGGACTCGCGCGCGTTGCCGAGCGTCGCCCTGACATCATCCTGCTCGACTTCATGATGCCGATTCTCGACGGCCCCGAGATGCTTCGACGCCTTCGCGACAGACCGGAGTGGGCATCGATCCCCGTGATCATGATGAGTGCGGTGTCGTCGGTGGTCGTTCAGCAGAGCTGCCGATGCGACGGGTTTCTTCGCAAGCCGTTCGAACTCACGACGGCGCTCGACACGATCGCGCGGCTCGCTCGCGCGGCGAAGTAGCGCAGTTCAGCGGGCAACGCCGACTGCCGTCATCGACGGTGGCTTCACATCGCGCGAGCGATGCACGAACGAAGCGAACGCCATCGCGGCTGCGAAGCCGAGCGCGAAGCCGATCGCGCCGATCCGCATCTGGCGAAGGGTGACCGCGGGCGGCGCGATCTCTTCGCGATGTGTCGGTGCAGGCAACGGCGCAATGACGCTCTGGTGCGGTTGCAGTTCAACGCTTCGTCGTGCTTCGGAGGTCATCGGCGACAGGCGCGGAACGGTGACTCGGTCCGCGAAGTTTCCGGGCAGCGGCGCAACACCCGACCGCGCCGTGGAGGGCTCCGTGAGAAGGCGCGTGGGGCGACTCGCGGACGGCACGACGATCTCGCGCGTCGGTCGATCGGCGAATGCAGTCTCCGGATCGGTCGGTGCGATCACGTGCGAGCGCGACGCGCGGCGGATGCGCGACCGCGGGCGTCCAGGCTTCACTTCGGCAACGAGGTCTCGTTCGTCCATCGCCCGTTCCGATGGTCTCGTGGCGGTTGGCGATGCCTCGATTGATCGAAGTCGATGCGAATGGCGACGCGAAGCCGCTCGGATCAGCCCAGCATCACAGCGGCACACACACCCGGGTTACGTGCGCGCGTACTGCTTCGACAGCATCTGATACGCCATCCAACCGCCGCGGATCATCTCGCGCTCGTGGTCCTTCAATACGCGCACCGGTCTGGCCGGAGAGCCGAGACACAAGTGACCGGCTGGGAGACGCGTGCGCGGCGTGACAACCGCCCCCGCGCCGATCACCACGTCGTCCTCGATTACGGCGAGGTCCAGCACGATCGCACCCATGCCGACCAGCACGCGATTGCCCACCGTGCACGCGTGGAGAATCGCGCGATGACCGACGGTGACCTCGTCGCCGATCTCACACCCCGCGATCTGCGTCGTGACGTGAATGACCGAGTTGTCCTGGATGTTGGTCCGCTTGCCGATGCGAATCGGCATCATGTCGCCGCGGACGACGGTGCCGAACCAGATCGAACTCTCTTCGCCGATGGTGGTGTCGCCGATGACGGTCGCGTTGTCGGCGATGTACGCGGTCGGATGGATCTCGGGGAGCTTTCCTTCGAACGGGATGATCAACGGCATCGAGCGACTCCAGTGGTGCGAACGAATTTCGAAGCGAGAAATACCAACGCGGCTGCGGTGAGTGCGCCGACGGTATCGGCCGCGACGTCGAGCACGTCGGGTGAACGCCCCGGCGTGAAGGCTTGATGGATCTCGTCGCTCACGCCGAAGAGCACGGTGAACACCACGCCCGCCGCAAGTTGCGCGCCGAGTGACCACGCCGCTCGCCACGACCGCGCGTTCCCGATCGCGAGGAGCGCCATCCCGAGGAACGCGGTCGCGTGCACGACCTTGTCGCTGACGTGCTGCTCGACGGTCTCGAGTCCGGGCGGCCGGCTCATCGAACTCGCGGCGAAAATGCCCACGCAATAGAGCGTCAGCGCGATGGCCATCGCAATCGCGAGTGAACGATCGCGACCCTTCATGCCGAGACGACAGGAAGCGCGATGCGTCGGAACGTCGGGATGGGCGCTGCCGCGGGAGTTGCTACGACGCGGCTCTCGATCGATTCGATCCGCCCTTCGAGCGAATGCTTGTGCGCGCGAGTGACCTCGATGATCGCAAGCGTCCCGGCGCCGCAGCCTTCGATCGGCATCGCGTGAACGATCTCGTTGCGATGCGTGCGACCGACCCACTGCGCCGAACCCGGACGACTCGGTCCTTCGAGCAACACACGCTGCCGCGTTCCGACCATCGTACCGAGGTGCTCGCGCAGCAGTGCCTCGGACACATCGAAGAGGGCCAGCAATCGCTGCTGCTTCTCTTCTTCGCTCACGTCGTCCTGAAGCTTGAGCGCCGGCGTGTACGGCCGCGGCGAATACTTGAATCCGAAGACGCCCGCGAAGCCGACCTCGCGCACGAGCGAGAGCGTCGCGTCGAAGTCTTCGGCGGTCTCGCCCGGAAATCCGACGATGATGTCGGTGGTGATCGTGAGCCCTGCGCGGGTCGCACGCAGCGCATTGGCGCGCGTGACGTATTCGGCGCGCGTATAGCGACGGATCATTCGCTTGAGCAGGCGATCGCTTCCCGACTGCACCGGGAGATGCACGTGCTCGGCGAGGACGTCGAGATCGCGATGGGCGCGCAGCAAGTCGGCCGTCACGTGGCGCGGATGCGGGCTCGTGTAACGAAGCCGCGCGAGGCCCGTCGCTTCGCGCGCGATTCGTTCGAGCAGCGCGGCGAATTGTGAATCGTCGGGATCGGCATCGGCCGGCATCGCAACACCGGGATCGCGGTACGAGTTCACCGTCTGACCCAGCAGCACGACTTCGCGCGCGCCGCTGGCAACGAGCCGATTCACTTCGGCGACGATCTCGTCGGCCGGTCGGTACCGCTCGGGACCGCGCGTGTACGGCACGATGCAGAACGAGCAGCGTTCGTTGCAGCCCTTCATCGTCGTGACGTAGGCGCTCGTGCCGACTTCACCCGGCGCCGCGGTGCTCGTGAGAAAACGCGGTTCGTCGGTGTCGAACACCGTACGCACGGCAGGCGCGCCGCCCGACTCGAGTTCGCGCAGGAGATCGGGCAATTCGGCGAGACAATCGGGGCCGACGACCGCGTCGATGAACGGCATCGACTTGAGCAGGCGTTCGCCCTCTTGCTGCGCGACGCATCCGGTCACGACGAGGAACGCATCGCTCTTCTTCAGCCGCCCCGCTTCGCTGCGAAGCTTCTGCTCGGCCTTCTCGCGCACCGAGCACGTGTTCATCACGACGACGTCCGCGCCTTCGGGATCGTCGACGATCTCGAAGCCGTCACGCACGAGAATCTCGGCCATGCGCTGAGAGTCGTGCACGTTCATCTGACAGCCGAAAGTAATCAGCGCGAGGCGTTTCATGAGCGGGCGGAGGGTAGTCGCGACGCGCGGGGCGTCAACACAACACGGCGAATTACGGGGTCGCGGGCTCGGCGAGCAACTGCTGCACGAGCCGGTCGAGCGAGCGCATCTCGTTCGCGTCGACACCCACGGTCACGTGGCGGACGTTGCCGCGGCGATCGATGAGCACGAGCGTCGGCAGGCTCCGGATTCCGAAACGCGTCGATGCCGTCGCTTCAGTTGCGAGGGTGTATTGAATCGAAAGCTGCTGCCCCACCGTGCGCGCGGTGGACGCCGGCTCGTCGGTAACACCGAGCACCGAGAGCCCCTGCGCCGCATAGCGCTGATGCAATTGATTCAACGCCGGCATCACCATGCGACACGGCCCGCACCAGCGCGGACACCAGCCCGAACGCGACGGCCCCAGCCATGGCGCAGGCGACGCAGCGCGCCCAGCCGGTCTGGGCGTGGCCGAGCACGGCCAGCACGAGCACGATGCCGGCGACGACGAGGCCGGCGAAG
>CBIHQZ010000831.1:0-3809 GCA_966212315.1 uncultured Myxococcales bacterium | reverse complement strand
GTCTACGTTCCGCCCACGCGCCTCGACGTGCGCACGCCGAGGCCGCGCGTCGCGCGCTTCATGCTCGGCGTCGGTGGTGGCACCGGGATGTACACCAACGAGAACGATCCGCACGATCTCGGTGCCGCATGGCACACCGAACTCGGCGTCGAATTCGTGCGCGTCGTCACGCTCGAAGCCCGCTATCAGGGCGCCTGGAATCGCGTGCCCGTCGGTGTCGATCCGTCGCGCTCGTACAGCCTCGTGTCGTCGGGTGTGACGGGGCTGCTTCGACTCGCGATCCCGACGCGCTACGTACTTCCGTACGTACACGGTGGCCTCGGTTACGCGTGGTACCAGCCGACCGGCGCGGTCGGTAACACGCAGGCCGCGCCGATTCCCACGGGCCTCGCGCAGGTTCCCGTCGGCGGCGGACTCGAGTTCCGCGTGACGCGCGCGATCGGCATCGACCTGGAATACACGTACCAGTTCCTGCTCGATTCGCGCTGGACGTTCGATCACACGAGCCATCCGTGGGGTGACTCGTGGAACGCGGGCGCGGGTGTGCGGTTCTACTTGTGAGCGCGTGCAGGCTGCGGCGTGAGCATCACTGCGCGAACGCACGATGATCACCACCTACGTCCAGCGTGCATCCCAGGCACAGAGAGCGAGCGTGCGAGCAGGCACGTCGATTGCGAAACAAAGCCGGACGCGCACGGACGAAGTGCGGCGTCGTCGATCTCGAGGAGGTGTCCCGATGGTTCGCGGAAACGGTAATCACGCAGTGGGCGGCGAAGGTGTTCCGGAGGGGCTGATGGCCTCGCCGTTGATGCGTGAGCGCGCAAGCGACCGCGCCCAGATGATCATGGAGCGGGCCCGGGAAGTTCCCGAGAAGCTCAGCGAAGCGAACGAGAAGTTCGTGACGTTCGTGCAAGAGCAACCGCTCATCGCACTCGGTGCGGCGTGCGCGGTTGGCTATGTGCTGGGACGCGTTCTGCGACGGGTGGTGTGAACATGGACGAGACGACGATTCATGGGCTCGACCTCGAGAAGCTTCAGGACGAGGTCAAAGAAAAGGGCGAGGAACTGGTCGGGAAGGCGGTCGCGTTTGCGCGCGAGCAGCCGCATCTCGCGGTGGCAGCCGCACTGGGCCTCGGTTGGATTCTCGGCAATGGTCTCTCGCCGAAGATCGTCACGGCCGGTGCGCGCATCGGCATGAAGACGCTTCTCGGCGGCGCGCTCGCCGGCACGGGCCTGGCGGGTGTTCTCGGCGGTGAAGGCATCGGCTCGCTGCTCGGCATGCACGAGCACGAAGAAGCGCCTCGGCCGGCGCCGAAGCGAACGCGTCGCGCACCGAAGCGAGATGCGGCGGACACAAACGACACGACGGAAGCCAGTTCGCGACGAAACGGAAACACGGACTAGGCGCACGGCAGTTGCAATGGTTGTCGGGATCGGAAGGAGACACGCAATGAAGCGACCGAATATCGAAGAAATTCTGGGAACGATGGGTCTGATGCGGAAGTCGAATGCGGGCGGCGTCGGATCGTTCCTGTTCGGGCTCGGCGTCGGCATCGCGGGCGGATGTGCCGCCGCGTTCCTGCTCACGCCGTACAGCGGCCCCGAGGCACGTCAGAAGCTCGCACGCGCGAGTGAAGACCTGTCGAAGCAGGTGCAAGGCAAGGTCGAAGAGATCACCAAGAACTTCCAGAAGTCGGATCTCAGCGGCTCGACGCCGGGCAGCTACGCACAGATCGGCAAGACCTCGACGACTCGAGTCGGGATCTGATCGCCGCGATCGCGTAGCGACCATACAGTCAGCTCGAAGCCCTCCCGCGCGAAACGTGCGGCGAGGGCTTCTTGCGTTGTGGAATCAATGCGTCGGGCAGGGGCCGAGCGGTACGCGATGAAAGCTCACACCGCGCGCGCTGATGGTCGCGATTCCGAGTGCGCGCTCGCCGAGCGCCATCGCAGGCATGGACGCCATGCCGTCGTTCGATTGCACTTCGATGTGCTCTGCGAGCGGGTTTGCGGCGCCGTCGACCGTCGCGATCTGCACGTGCCGTTCGCGTCCGCGTTCGACCACCCACGCCGCGAGGAAAGTGGAACCGCCCATCGCCAGAACGCTCGGCGCCGTCGCCGAATCGCCGGTCGGTGAGAGCATCGCGCCGCGTCCGCGCGGTTCGAGCAATCGTCCGATCGTCTCGAAGAACGCGTGCGGTGCGCCGTCGCGAACTTCGTCCCACACGACGGCGTACTGCTCGCCGTCCCATGCGAATCCGAAGCGCGCGCCCTGGTCCGTGCCGCCGAGCGGTCCGATCGTCACGCGCACTGGATACCCTCGCGCGCGGCTCACATCGGCTTCGATTCGCACCATGTCCACCGCGATCGCTTCGGTGCGCGACACGAGCCACGCGGCGGCCCATGCGAACCCGTTCCACACCACGCTCGGTGCGCTCAATCGCTCGCGGCGATCGGCGATCAGGATCGGCGCGCCGATCTGCGTGCCCCAGCGATCGATTCGCATCGCGAGAATGCCCCAGCGATCATCGGGGAGCTGCGTGGACCACACGGCGATGGTGTCGTGTCCGTTGCTCGCGATGGCGGGTGAGTAGTCGCGACGATTGCGCGCAGTGAGTCGTCGCGGGCGTCCTTGCGCGCTCCCCCGCGCGTCGAGCTGCGCGTACCAGATCTCCTCGAGCCGACTCGCACCGCCCGAATACGCGATCCCCCAGCTCTGCCCGTTCCAGAGCAGCGAAGGCACCGCGCCGCGATAGCCGCGGTCCGACACACGAGACGGATTGCCGACGCGATGACCATTCGCATCGACGCGCGCGAAGAAGACCGTCGCTTCGCCGGTGACGACCTCGGACCACGCGACGCCCCACTCCCGGCCGTTCCAGATGACCGACGCGCTCGAATCGGGGGCTGCGCCGATGCTCAATTCCTCGGGCGGAAATGAACGCATCGGGCAGAGCGGCTCGGCCGTCGGAGCCACCGCATCGCCGTCCGTTGCATCGGTGATCGCGACGTCGGTGATCACCGCGCTGTCGACGCGCGCGGGTTCGGGAGCGCGCGTGTCGAGCGCGGGAGGCGAGGGGACACGCGCTTGCGAGTTCGTGCGATCGCGGCATCCGTGCGCGCCGAGCATCGATGCGAATGCGATCGCAGCGCTGTGGCGGAGCCGGCGTGTCATGCGGTGGTTGTATACACCGCGTTGTTCCGTGCAGCGCAGTTTCGATGACGCCTCGGCCGTGCGCGCGAGGGCGTGTGCACGTTCGCCATCTCGCGATCGCGTGTCGCGATGCACACGCTCGGGTGCATGGAGAGCGTGGACGTCGCCGTCATCGGCGCGGGGCCGGCAGGGAGTGCGACGGCGCTGCGATTGCGACAAGCAGGACGTCGCGTCGCATTGATCGATCGTGCCCAGTTCCCGCGGGACAAAGCCTGTGGCGAAGGGATCCTTCCGACCGGCGTCGCGGAGATCGCATCGCTCGGATTGAGCGACGCATTCGCAGGCCTCGAACCCGCAGCGATTCGCGGCATCGACTTCGTGTCGGGCGAGCATCGCGCGCGTGGCGATCTCGCGGGCGAGGGCGCGGGCATCGACCGGCTGCGCTTCGACGCGATGATGGTCGGCGCCGCGCGCGACGCGGGCGCTCGCTGGATTCACGGCGAGCCAAAATGTTTCGAACGCGATGCTCGAGGTCGCGTGGTTCGCGTCGCGCTGCGCGATGGTCGCCGGATCGAGTGCGGGATGGTCGTCGCCGCCGACGGGATCCGTTCGTTTGCACGACGCGCGGCCGGCATCGCGGTCGTGCGCGGTTCCG
>CBIHQZ010000830.1:0-3815 GCA_966212315.1 uncultured Myxococcales bacterium | reverse complement strand
TCGCGCAGCGTTCGCGTGACCTCACTCGCTTCGAACTCCGTGAATATCGGCGCAGGACGCGGACCCCAGCAGCGCTTCATCGGCGCGGCGCCGAGCTGATCGCGATCGAAACATGCGACTCGGCCTTCTGCATCGACCGCGAACCAACACGACTCGAGTCGCGTCGGCGGCAACGGCGCATCGAGCGCGTACGGGCGGAACGTGTGTCGCGACGCCACCTCGGCATCGGACGGTTCGTGTTCGAACACCCGCCCTGCCACGAGCCCGTTCCACGGCGAGCCCGTGCGCGCTTCGATCTCGACCATGCCCGAACGCCATCGCACGCGTTGCTTCTCGCCGACCGAAAGCGTCCAGTCGGAGCCACGCAGCGCAGATGCGAGCCCGCGAGCCACAGCCGCTTCGGGGCTCTGACTCATCCACACCATCATCTCGAGACCGATCTCGCCTTCGACGCGCATCACGCGTTTCTCGTGCACCGAGTGACGAGTCGCAAGCCTCGCGCTCGCTACGTAGCCCGGCGGATCTTTCCCAGATCGACGCGCGTCGCCGTTTCGAAGTGCACGGGCAACTGCGTGGCCGCGAGTTCTGCCGGCGAACGTCCGAGCAGCGCTGCCACCGCGCCTACATCCATCGGGTCGTTCGGTACTTCGTCGCGTGCGAACTGCGTCGCATCGCGGAGCGAGCGCGCATACGAGAACGTTCCGATTCCGATCGGATCGCGCGGGTCGTGCTTCGAGCATCCGAGGCACTGGTTCCGCGCGTGCAGTGCCGCCAGCGTCGTCGTCACCCAGTCCGAGGGCGCTGCCGGCCACACCACCACGCGGTCGTCTTCGAACCATGGATAGAGTCGAGCGGAGCCGAGCGAGCCATCGGTCGCGGACAACAGATGCCGCACCTTGGCGGCGAACGCGCGCACGGGAAACGCCGGACGCCCATGGTGTTTCGACATCGCCGCGACCATCTCGTCGATCGACGGCTCTCGCGACGGATAGTGCGTCACGCGCGGCACGAGCCCCGGTCCCGGCGCGCCCGTTCCGTCGGCGGGAAGGAACCGCGCGACGCGTCCGTCGAGGTCGCACGCGAAGCCACACAACGCAGGGAACGGTGCGTCGGGCGGCGAGAACGGCGGAGGCTCGGCCGCACGCGGGAGCGAGTCGAAGTCGAATGCCGACCGGATGCCGTGAATTCGCGCCGACCCGATGCGCGCCGTGCCACCGGTCTCGAACACTTCGACGCGCGTGCCGCGGATCTGCACCTCGCGCGATTCGGACAGGCGGAAGAGCCAGCGCACCCTCTCGGTGCTCGCCGCCAGCGCTGCCGCGAGCATCGCCGTCGGATGCTGTTCGAGCCACACGACGACCGGCAACGGCACGTGCCCTTCCAGGTCGCGAATCCGTCCCGACTTCTGCATCCCTTCACCGAACATCGGCGTTCAATCTCGCAGCAGCTGTTTTGCGATGGTGCGGCGCCGGGTCTTCGCCGCGTCGTCGAGTCCACCGCGTAGGTTCAACTCACTCAACTCGGCGTCGAGCACCGCGAACGTCTCCGCATCGAGACGCTCCTGACCCCGGCCGAAGTACACATAGCGTTCGAGGTAGAGAAGGTAGCGTTTGTGTTGCGAGCGATCCATCGAGGGCATCAAGGTGAGGGGACGAGCCTACGTCTGTTCGCCGCGCCCGCAAGCGTTCTGTCGGCGGCGGACAGTGGTTCGCGTTGACGCAGGGGAGGGCCGCGGCGTAGCGTCGCCACGACCGCGATCTCCGCGGCGAAACAGGGTTTCCATGCGACTGTACAGCGGCAAAGTCGGGGTGATCGCGAGTGAGATCGTCCGTGTATTGACGAAGGACGAAGACATCGCGACGGAGAATCCCCGTGAGGTCGAAGCGGACCTCGAGAGCGTGATGAAAGAGTATCTCCGCCTCGAGCGCGAGATCGGCGAGAAGGCCAAGGACCGCATGGAGGTCACCGGCGCCGAACGTCAGGACCTGAATCGCATCAAGCGCACCATTGCCGAACAGCGCGGGCTCGGGCTCGGCGCCGAGTCGATCTCGTGGATCCTGGATCAGATGCTCCTGCTCCTGATGCGTTCCCCGAACGTCGAAGAAGTCTTCAGCGACGACCTCGCGATGCGTCGCAAGATGCGAACGGTGCTCGAGAAGCACATGAGCGTCGACGACGAGCTGGACAAGGAAGTCCGCGCGAAGATCAAGAATCTCCAGGAAGGCACGTCGACCTGGGAAGTCGAGTACGCCAAGGTGATGGAGCAGGTGAAGCGCAAGAAGGGCGTGAGCTGATCGTCCCTCGGGCGCGCTCACCGCGCGTCATGCTGGTTCCCTGACTTCGAAACGCTTGCAGGAGTTGAGTGCCGTTATGGGCTGGATGCCGAAGGTCGAGGAGAAGAAGCACTTCTGTCACAAGTGCAAGAACGAGCTGGTCTTCGAAGTGAAGATGCAGCGTCGCGACACCTGCCCGCACTGCGGCGCGGACCTTCACTGCTGCAAGAACTGCGAGCACTGGGATCCGGGTGCTCACAATCAGTGCAAAGAGCATGTGACGGAGTACATCCCCGACCGCGACGCCGCGAACTACTGCACGTTCTTCACGTTTCGCAACGGTCAGGCTGCCGAGGACGATGCGCAGCTCAAGGCCAAGGCGAAACTTGCCGCGCTCTTCGGCAACAAACCGAAGTGATCGCGACGCGCGCCACCTGAGACGCGACGTCGCCAACCCGAGGAGTCGATCGTGCGCGTATTGGTGACGGGCGGAGCAGGTTTCATCGGCGGGCATCTCGTGGACGCACTGCTCGCGCAAGGCGCGACGGTCCGAGTGCTCGACAACTTCTCGACCGGGCGTCGGTCGAACATCGAACACAATCTCTCGCGCATCGAACTGATCGAAGGCGACGTCCGCGACGAAGAGACGTGCGCGCGGGCGACGAAAGACATCGAGCTGATCTATCACGAGGCCGCGATTCCCTCGGTCGCGCGCTCGGTCGAAGACCCGGTGTCGTCGAACGAGGTGAACGTCGGCGGCACCGTGAAACTGCTTCAGGCCGCGCGCAAAGCGGGCGTGAAGCGGATGGTGTACGCCGCGAGTTCGAGCGCGTACGGCGAGACCGAGGTGCTTCCGAAGGTCGAGACGATGACCCCGGCGCCGGTGTCGCCCTACGCGATCAGCAAGCTCGCGGGCGAGCAGTACCTCACCGTCTTCGGGCGTCTGTTCGGGATCAAGACGTGTTCGCTGCGTTACTTCAACGTGTTCGGTCCGCGCCAGGATCCGAAGAGCCACTATGCCGCGGTGATTCCGAAGTTCGTGACGTCGCTGCTGCAGAACGAGCCGCCGGTGATCTTTGGCGACGGCGAGCAGACGCGTGACTTCTGCTTCATCGAAAACGTCGTGTCCGCCAACCTGCTCGCGGGCAAGGCCGACGTGAACGGCGAAGTGGTGAACGTCGCGTGCGGCGATCGCGTGTCGCTCAATCAGCTGGTCGAACTGATCAACGTCGAACTCGGCACCAAGATCCCGCCGAAACACGCGGAGCCGCGTCCCGGTGACATCCGTCATTCGCTCGCCGACATCCGTGCCGCGCAGAAGCTTCTCGGATACGAAGCGAAGTTCGATCTGAGGGCTGGTTTGAAGAAGACGATCGATTACTATCGCTCCCAGCGATAGATGCTGCGCAGCATGACCGGCTTCGGAATCGGTGAGGCGCCCCTCGGGACGGGGCGTCTGCTCATCGAGTCGCGGTCGGTCAACCATCGCTTCCTCGATGTGCGCGCACGGATGCCGCGCGAACTCGCCGAGTACTGCACGTT
>CBIHQZ010000829.1:0-3815 GCA_966212315.1 uncultured Myxococcales bacterium | reverse complement strand
CTGAAGAATTGGCCGTGGCCTGTCGAATCCCTCCCTGAACAAAAACATATCGAGCACTTCGCTTGATGGTTTCATCATGATACTTTGCCTCGGTTAGTAAATAGGATATGCGTTTCTGATTATTCCACCGCGGACACCGAACCAAAGCCACTCCGCTGGATCGTTTGTTCGCGTAATGGAACAGATCACTCGAAAGCGCGGCATTCCGATCGCGCAAACCGCGATCGATTCTGACCGATCAAACGCGCTTTCCCCCACGCCAAAACGCTCTCTCCCCATCAGAACCCGCGCTCCCCGCGATCGGCGACCCGCGCTTCGCGGTGATCGTCTCCAGACGAATGCGATCCAGCAAGCGGCTCACTCCTTCGATGGCGCTTCGGCGCGAACGAGCGAGATCGTCGCGAACGTGCGCGGGAGTCGCGTCACCGATCTACTGGCGCTGTTGCTCGAGCAGTCTGGCGCGCTCGACCGGTTGACGAAGACCACGCGATGCGTCCCCCGTCGTCGACGGCAGTGTCCAGGGGTCCGCGAACGTCAGTGCGGCCGGCGCGAAGCAGACACTCGAGACTGAATCAGGCGGAGGAGAAGGGATTCGAACCCCTGGTACAGTTACCCGTACGGCGGTTTTCAAAACCGCTGCCTTCGACCACTCGGCCACTCCTCCAGAGCGGGGGTGACACTACTAAGCAACCCGCGAAGTGTCCGCAAGGCCGTTCGCGCGCACGAGCCTGACGCCTGGGCGCGGGGCGCAGGCCTGGAACCAGAACGGCCGTCAACGTCGCCGTCAAGGTCTAGGTCAACGTTCTCCGCGATGCCGTGCAGCACATTCCGTCACGGCGTCTCTCGACCGTTGACGGCGACGTCGACCAACGCCCCCGCTTCCCAGCGCGCGCCTCCACCCCCTTCGCGCTCCTCGCTGCCCGATCGCTACGGCACCGCCACGAAATGCGTGTCGCACGTGTCGAGCTGCTGCTGCCCGTCGAAGATTGCGACGCGGAAGATCCACTCGCCCGCGACGTCGGGAACGAACGTCGGCGACGGCACGTCGGGCAGCGCGATCTGTGCGACCGACCCTTCCGGCGCCAACTCGATCGACCATTGCACCGACGCGCGCGCAGGCGAGTCCGCGCGCAGCGACGCGCGCTGCCCCACGCGCCCCGTGAGGTCGTGACACACCAGCCGCTGCGGGTTCGGCCCCATCGCCCCCGGTTCCCCCGCGGTCGAGGGATCACCCGGCGTGCTCGGTCCGCTCGGGGTCGGAGCATCGGTTGCGGTGCCGCCGCCGTCATCGGTGCTCGCGAGCGGCGCGTCGCTGCCATCGGACGACGGATCGCCGGGGACCACGGCCCGTGCGCCGCATGCTTGGAGATGAACGAACGTCACGAGGAGCCATCGCAGCGCGACACCACGAGACGTCGCGCGCGGGAGAGCGAGTGAGCGCATGCGATGCGAGAAGCACGCCGCATGCCTGGTTTCTTGCGGCATTTTTCAATGAAAGCGTCACGGCAGGGTCGACTCCGGTGCGCTCTGACACCGGCGTTGGCGGCGCGTGCAGCCCGTCCCGCGAGCACTACGGCGCGAAGTAACCCGTCGCGTCGAGCAGCAGGTTCCCGGCGACCGGCGACCACAGACCGCAACGATCGTCGGCCCCGATGGCGCTCGTGAACTCGCTCCCGGATGCAGTGGCCGCGACGTTTGCGTCGAACGACACGGCGGTGATCCGCGTGGTCTGCATCACGCCCGAGGGCCCGAGCGAGATGTAGCTGTTCGTCGCGCCGAGCGCCGCGATCGTTCCGTGCAGCGCGCGAGCACTCGCAGGCACGCGCGTGGTCGCGCAAGTCCAGCCGCGGGCGACGAACGATGCGTCGGCGCCGGCGACGAGTGGCGCGATGTTCGCGCATGCGGTCCGTCCGGCGCGCGTGTCGACGAGACGCACTGGCGCATCGAGGGGGTAGTAGTACGTGCCCGTGCCGTTGCCGTCGTCGCGCGAGGCGCTGAAGTAGCCCGTCACATCGACGACGACGTGCGTGTTCTGCGACGTGTAGAGCGCGAGGGCCGAACGCGGTCCGTCGCTGGTGAACGACGTGAAGCCGGCCGTGGTGATCTCGCTACCGACGAAACTCAGCGAGGTCGCCACCGGACGCATCGTCTCGTCGGCATCGAACGCAGTGACGTATCCGCCGACGGTTCCGGGCACGACGGTGAGCGTGCCGACGACACCGCGCATCGTCGCAGGGAAGGCGATGCTGCCGACGGTTCGTCCGCCGATGGGGACCTGCGTGATCGCGCCTGCTGCGAGTTGTGCGGAGGTGGAACGTGAATCGTAGACACGCACCGGCGGCGACAACGGATGGAAGTAGTACCCGCCGTTCATCGTCGATGGCGCGACCGGCGCGAAGCGCGCGTGCACGTCGATGATCACGTCGACGGGTGTCGAGGCCCACACCACGAAGTGCGAGGGGGCGATGAAACCGGCCGTGGTGGTGGCACCGGCGGCGAAGTTCACCGTGCTCACCGGCGGCATTCCGTTGGTCGACGGAACGATCGCGACGAAGCCCGCGCTCCCGGGGCTGACCGCCGTGATGGAGCCTTCGAACGCGGTGGCGCCGAAGGGCGTGCCGCTCGGACCGACGGCATCGAATCCGTACGCGACGGCGGCACTCAGCGGTGCGCCGGGTGTGATCAGCGCGGCGGCGCCGGGGCGTGTATCGACGAGGCGATAGCTCGGTGTGTCGAGGGCCGCGAGACCGGTGGCTTCGCATCCGTTCGATGGATCGCCGTCGCGGTCGTCGTGACCTTCGGTGCATCCGGCCAGTGCGCACGCGCCGTTCGCACACGCGGCACTCGCATTGGCGAACGCGCACGCATGCGCGCATGCCCCGCAATTCGCCACGTCGCTCGCGGTGTCGACGCACGCGCCGCCGCACCTGGTCTGACTCGATGTGCACGCAGCCGCGCACACGCCGGCCATGCACATGCCGCTCGCGCACACGACGCCGCATGCCCCGCAGTTGCCGGGATCGGAATCCGTTGCCACGCATCCGCCCGCGCACGACGTGGTGCCACTCGCGCACTGCGCTGCATCGGGGACGTCGGGGCGCACCGAATCCGCGACGCATCGACCGGACTCGCCGCAGGTCTGCCCCGGCATCTCGGCGCAGTGAACGCTGCGCGTGCAATGCGCCGCGGGGACCGACGTGCACCCGGTGTCGGCCGCCCCGCAGAGGACCGAGAGAAAGACCGGGAGCCGCGCGGTGGTCTCGGGCACGAAGCGAAAGCGAGCGGTGCGCGTGAGATGTCGAGGCTCGCCGCCCGGGGATTCCGGGGCGAGTTGCGCGTCGATGCGAACGAGTGCGACGCCGTCGTGCGACTGACCGGGCGCGGGTGTGATCCCGAAGCTGGCGGGGAGCGCGAGGTGCCCGCCGTCGCGAACGAGATCCACGCCGTTGCCTGCGTCGCGCGGGACGGTGCCGTCGAGAACCCACACGGTCACGCGCTCGAGTTGATCGGGCGGCGCATCGGTGTCGAGCGACACGACCACGCCCGTCGCGTGGGTCACGCATGCCGCGAGCGCGAAGGCGGCGCATGCCGACAACGCGAGCACCGCGAGTCGATGCACGAGAGTCGCTCGGCACTGCGATTCGCGCCCCCTTTCGATCATTCGCTGCATCATCGCATACGATGCGCGCGTGATACGGAGCGGCAGCGAACGGCTCTCGGGTGAGAGCAGACCTCTCCCACGAATGTGTCCGCGCTGCCTTGGGACCCGGCGGCTGAATGAAGCCACGGCAACACCTCCGAAACCTCACCTTCGT
>CBIHQZ010000828.1:0-3816 GCA_966212315.1 uncultured Myxococcales bacterium | reverse complement strand
GGTCGTACGCTCCCGACTCGAGCATCGCGAGGCCGCGCGTGCCATCGGGCGCGTGCGCCAGCGTCACGCCGTTCTGTGCGAGGTAGTTGCCGAGCAGTTCGGCGATGCGGGTGTCGTCGTCGATCAGAAGCGCGCGAACGGTCATCGTGTCGTTCTGAAGGTACGGCGTATCGGCCGCAGGGACCATGGCGGACCTCCGTGGTTGCGTGGACCTCACCCCAATGCCGCTCGCCCCTCTCCCTCCGACGCCACCGCGGTACCCGCGAGCGCAGGCGTCGTCGAAAGAGGGGCTGGATCGATGCTGGCGTGATCGTGCAATGGCG
Organism: uncultured Myxococcales bacterium; assembly: GCA_966212315.1. Lineage (GTDB taxonomy): Bacteria > Myxococcota_A > Polyangia > Polyangiales > CBIHQZ01. The sequence goes on along the minus strand of CBIHQZ010000828.1, from coordinate 3,493 downwards.
TGATCGTGTGCGGACGTGATCCTGTGCTGGAGCGGATGCACAACGAACTCGATGCCTCCAGGTCGATCCGGGCCTTACGAACAACGTGAACGGATCACCGGCACGTCGCACGCTTCGAGCCCCTCTTTCGACGACGCCTGCGCCCACGCGAATCGCGCGTGGCGTCGGAGGGAGAGGGGCGCGCGGCAGCGGGGGTGAGGTCCGCGCCAACCGCGCCACGAACAGATCTCAGCGCCAGAAACCTCGAGACGGAGGCGGAGGCGGCGGCATGTACTGCCCCTGACCCCGCGCGGCTTCGGTGCAGCGCTGCGCGAACTCACTCATCACTTGCTGACGGTGTTGCTCGTGCCACTGCCGGCAGTGCGCGAGATGCGCGAAGCCGCTGCCGTAGCCACCGATCACACCGAGCGCGAGCAACGCCATCTTCAATCGACGATTCATCACATCCTCCATCCAGCACGAACTTCGAAATCTGTTTCACCCACGGGCACCGACGCGCGGTCGCGCATCACGTGCGGTACGGGCCGCCGAAGCGACCCCATGCGCGCGGACCACGAGCGAGCAGATCCGCGAGGGCGGCTCGCTGACGCGCATCGAGCGCTTCGTGCACCTTGGTGAGCGCGTTCATCATCGAACGGCGTACGTCGGCGATCGCTTCGTCCTGTTTCGCGAACGCGGTGCCCATCGCACCTTCGTCGAACGCGTCGCCACTGATCGATCGCGCCATCTCTTCGCGCGAGCCCTGCAGCGTCTCCCACGCCTTGCGCCCTGCGGTGCGGGCCTCTTCGATCGCCGCGATGATCACCTTCTCCTGGCCGGGCGTCGTCTCGAGGCGCTCGAACAACTGGCGCAGCATGGCGCGCTGGAACATCCAGCGTCCCGGGCCGAACCCGAATCCGCCACCGCCCCCGCCGTGCTCACCCTCGCCCTCGTGTCCCCAGGCGCCGTGTCCATGGTGCCCGTGATGCCCGTGATGATGTCCGTGATGCCCGTGCCAGCGACCACGCCAGCCACGACCGCCGCCGCAACCACCACCACCACCACCACCGCCGCAGCTCTCGCGACCGCCGTAGCCGCACGAGCCACCGCCGCAACGACCACCGTAACCGTAGCTACCGCACCCGCCGCCGCGAGCCATCTTCACGAGGCCCACGAGACAAATCGTACCGATGACAAAACCGATCATGACTGCATCCTCCAACCGACCCCCGCTCGAGCGTTGCGCATCGCGACGGGTTGTTCTTCGGTGAAGTGAAGGTGAGGTCGGAGTGTGAAGACGCTACGGCGTGCCGTGTGAAGAAGTGTGAAAGTCCTGGCGGGCCAGCCAATCGCTGACGGCGCGGCCCGTTCCGAACGGCCAGGGACGAAGCTTCGCGGGGACCACGCGCTTCACGTCTTCGAGTTCGTCGTTCACGCGAATCGTGCCGCGTGCGCGTACGTGATACGCGACGATCAATTCGTTGCGTTGCGTGAACTCGTACACGCCGATGAGCGACACGACTTCGCCATCGAGATCGAGTTCTTCCTTCAACTCGCGCAGCACGCCGTGCTCGGGCGATTCGTCGCGCTCGAGAAAGCCGGTGATCAATCCGTACATCCCCGCGGGCCATCCCTTGCCACGCGCGAGGACGATCTCGCCCTCGTGCTCCACGAGTGCGGCCACCACCGGCGTCGGATTGTCGTAGTGGATGAATCCGCAGTCGGGCGTATCGCACACGCGCCGCTGCTTTCCCGCGGCTTCGCGGTCGACCAACGGTTCGGCGCATTGCGGGCAGAACTTCATCGGCGTGGGCATGTGCGAGTGCTCGTACGTGCGGGCGACAGCGTCAAGCGATCTCCCGCGATCGCACGCGAGTTCGATACACTCGCTGCGTGAACTTCCTTTCGCGCTCGAACGCATCGCTACTCGTCGCCGTCTCGCTGCTCGCCACGCCCGCGATCGCCCGCGCCGAAGCACCGTTGATCTCGGGCTTCGGCGGCGTCGCGGGATTCGGCACGCAGTGCTTGTCACCCAACGACGACGGCTCGTCCGATCCGATCGACCTGCGCCCTGCGTTCCCGATGGGGCTGCGCTTCTTCGCGGGTCAGTTCACGTCGGTGTTCGTCAACACGAACGGCAACATCACGTTCAACGGCGCGCTCTCGGTCTACACGCCGGATCCGTTCCCGGTCGCATCGCAACCGATGATCGCGCCGTACTGGGCCGACGTGGACATTCGCCCCGGGGACGGCAGCTGCGGCGGCATCGGTCCCGGAGTGTCTCCGGGCAATCTCATGTGCCGCAATCCGCGGAGCAACGGCGTGTGGTGGCATCTCGATCCAGGCCGGATGATCGTCACGTGGGATCGCGTCGGGTATTTCGGCTGCCACACCGATCGCCTCATGTCGTTTCAGCTCGTGCTCACCGATGCGAGCGCATGCGGGGGTCCCGGCGATTTCGACGTCGAGTTCCGTTACAACGTCTGCAACTGGACGACCGGCGATGCCAGCGGCGGCAACGGCGGCTTCGGAGGAACGCCGGCGCAAGCGGGCTTCGATGCCGGCGACAACATGAACTTCGTCGTGATCCCGGGCTCGCGCATGAACGACATCAACACGCGACTCTGCGGTGGGTCGACCGTGGGACAGCCGGGCATCTGGCGCTTCGGCATTCGCAGCGGCGTGATCACGACGGGCCCTGGCACGCAGACCTGCGGCGTAGGCGCATGCGTTCGCACGTCTCCGATTTGCGACAACGGGAACATGGTGGCGTGCCAGCCCGGCTTGCCGACGAGCGAGGTGTGCAACGGCTCGGACGACGATTGCAACGGCACGGTCGACGACGGTGAACAGCACTGTGGCGTCGGCGCGTGCCGTCGATCCGCGCCGCTGTGCACCGCCGATGGAAGACCTGCCGAGTGTTCGCCCGGTTCGCCGCGTCGTGAGATCTGCTTCAACGGCGTCGACGACGACTGCGACAACTTCATCGACGAAGGGTGCGGCACCGACGTGATGGCATACGACGCGTCGGACGATGCCCCCGCGGTGGTGTGTCGCGATCCGCGCTGCCTTCTGCTCGAAGGCCGCGCCGGCCCCGTCGGCGAGTGCACGTGCCGCGTGCCAGCGGGCGATCGACCGCGACGCGGGTCGCTCGGTGTGATGGCGATTCTCGCGGTGGCCTGCGCGATGCGACGGTCACGGCGCGCTGCTCGCGCGTGACCTCACCCCCGCTGCCGCGCGCCCCTCTCCCTCCGACGCCCGCGCGTAACGCGCGGGGCTCGAAGCGTCGTCGAGAGAGGGGCTGAGGGTGGCGAAGCGTGGGAGTGGTGCAGCGGCGGGACGACACGCGGCTCGCGAGACGCCCTCGGCCTGCCGAACACATTACGTTTCTACTTCTACTGACGCCATCATCGTTCGAGCCCCTCTTTTGACGACGAACACACCGGTGCTCTGTTCCGTCGAGATCGAAGGCAACTCGCAGTCACCGCGAGCTTCGCGCAGGCGAAGCTTAGGA
>CBIHQZ010000827.1:0-3821 GCA_966212315.1 uncultured Myxococcales bacterium | reverse complement strand
GTACCAGCACGCCCGCCGATCACTTGCTCATCAGCGAGGTGGCAGTCCAGCCGGGCGGCGCGGAGTTCGTCGAGATCTCGAATCCGACGAGCGCGGCAGTCGACCTGACGAACTACTACCTCTCGGACAACTCGAGCTACTTCGGCATCGCGAGCGGCGCTGCGTGGAACCCGCCGACGAGCAATCCGGGCACCGACTTCCTCGTGCGATTCCCGAGCGGCGCGAGCATCCCCGCCGGCGGCACCATCGTTGTCGCGACAGGCACGATGTTCCCCACGATCTACTCGCGCTGCCCGGACTTCATCCTCGCGGCAACACCCCTCACGTGTGCGAGCGGAGGAACGGCCGCGGCGATGGTGGTGCCGACGAACGGCGACCTCGGAACCTCGCCGGGCGACATGCTCTCGAACTCGCGCGAGATGGTGATCCTGTTTCAGTGGACGGGTAACACCTCGGACCGCGCGCGCGACGTCGACTACGTCACCTGGGGCGACATGTTCGAAGCGGGCACGCGCGTCGACAAGACGGGGACCACGGGCTACAGCGCGGACACCGCACCGGCGATGCAGCATGGCGCGCCGGCACCGGCGCTGAACCAGTCGATCGAACGCTGCAACGGTGAAGTCGGCGAGGCCGCGACAGGTGGCAATGGCATCACCGGGCACGACGAGACCAGCGAGCGTCTGGACATGGCCTTCCGCGTTCAGACCGTTCGCACGCCGGGCGTTCGCAACAGCTGCCCCTGATCGTCAGGCGACCCGATCGCCGCCACCTCCGCCCATCCTCGGCATCACAAGCCGGACGCTTCACGGTCATGCGACCACGACGCGTTACCATTCGCGCGATGCATCCGTTCGCACCGAAACCGACGCTCGCTGCACTGCTCGTGTGCAGCGTGTCGAGTGTCGCCTGGACGCAGAGCGAAAGCCCGCCGGAGTCCGCGCTCGTCGCGCCGCCGGTGACGATCAGTGCGCCGCCGATGAACGCGCCGCCCTCGCCGCCCACCTCGTGGTCACCGGTGTCGATCGCATTGCATCACGACGTTCACGCCGCGCCCGGTGACGATCCGATCGATCGCTTCGGCGTCACCGGCGAGCCGCTCGCGTACATGGACTGGTTATGCGTCACGTTCGATCGCGATGCGGGGCGCGATGTCGAACTCGATCTCGACGAGATCTCCGCGCGCGACGAACTCGGACGTCCACTGGGACGATTCGTCGCCGGCAGTGGGCGATTCCATCGATTCACGAAGTTCCCGCTGCGCGGTACTCATCGCTACTGCGCACGCATTCGAAACGACCACCGCCGCGTCGACGCAGTGCAGTTCGCCCCCGATGCATCGGCACCGTGGCGCTATTCCCGCGTCGTATTCGCATGGCGCGGCGACACTTCGGGATGTGCGCGCAACGGCACCAGGGAGCACTGCGGTGAACTGCGACCCGCGCTCGCCTCGTTTGCATACGCGGGCGCCGCGATCCAGTACGCGCATCTCGATGTCGGTCGTTGGCAGACCAGTACCGTCGACGTGAATCGCGGACTCGTCGATCCGATCGCGCGATACCGCGTCACCGGCTTCCTGCCGTTGTGGCTCACGGCGATCGGGTCCCCGGCGGGATTCCAGTCGGTGCTCGAGACCGGGCTCGATCTACCGATCACGTTCGCGTCCGAAGGCGCGTTCGGCAACGGCACCGTTCCGCGCTCGTACGTCGGCTTCGGGCTCGGTCTCTACCTCGCGCAGTGTGTAGCGGTACGCGCGGCCGTCACGCCTCGCATCTGCGCCGGACTCGACGCGGAACTCGTCGTCGACGCGGTGATCCAATCGGGCATCGTGACGGCCACCGAGCCGCGGTTCATCGGCGGCTGGTTCGTTTCCATCGGCGCCGGCGCGCACTGAACGCAGTGCTCAGAGCCGCGGCTGCCCGGTCGTCTCGGTCACCGCGCGCCATAGCTCGCCCTCGGGATCCACACGCTTCTTGCCGCGCGTCGCGGCTTCGATCGGAATGTGCGCGAACACGCCGTGCACGCGGCCGATCACCAGATCGGTCTTGCCTGCCATGCCCGCATGCACCGCATGGCGCGCGAGCGCGTCGCAGAACGTCGCATCGGTTGCGTTCGCCGGAACGCTGCGGATGAGATAGCTCGGGTCGATGTAGCGCACTGTCGTCGCGATCTGCCGCGACTTGAAGTGAAGCGCGATCTTGTCGCGCAATTCCGGACCGACATCGAGACTCGAATAGCGAACGTTCCCGGACGCATCACGCTCGGTGTGCTCGTCGATGGCGGCCGCGGCGCAGCCCTCCGCGACCACGATGACTGCGTGACGTCGCTGCTCGATGCGTTTCTCGAGCGCCGCGAACAATCCACCCGGTCCCTCGAGTCGGAACGGCACTTCGGGAATCAGGCAGAAGTTCACGTTCGAACTCGCGCGCGTCGCAGCACACGCGATGAAGCCCGAGTCGCGACCCATGAGTTTCACGATCGCGATGCCGTTGCGAGCGCCCCACGCTTCCACGTGCGCGGCATCGATCGCGCTCCGTGCCACTTCGACGGCCGTCTCGAACCCGAACGTCTTGTCGACGTACTCGACGTCGTTGTCGATCGTCTTCGGAACGCCCACCACCGCGATGTCGAGCCCGCGTTTCTCGATCTCCTTCGCGATGGCGTGGGCCCCGCGAAGGGTGCCGTCGCCACCGATCGCGAACAGGATGTCGATGCGACGATCGATGAGCGTCTGCACCATCGTGTCGAGTGGTTGCTGTCCGCGCGAGAGTCCGAGAACGCACCCACCGTGGTGATGGATCATCCGCACGATCTCGGGGTCGAGTGCGATGGGCGGCAGGCCGACGGCGGGATTGAGCCCTTCGAAGCCGTACTGGAAGCCGAGCACGTCGATGATTCCGTAGGCGTGCACGACTTCGAGCACGATCGAACGCACCACGTTGTTCAGCCCGGGGCACATCCCGCCGCACGCAACGATCGCGACCCGCGTGCTGCGCGGATCGAAGTGCAGCATCTCGCGCGGCCCGGCTTTCTCGATGAGCACCGTCGGAATCGCACTGCCGTCACTCGATTCGATGTCGAGCGCGACGCGCGCGGTATCGGGGACGTAGCCGCCGAACGACGCGCCGATCGGGCTCGCCAGATGGAGCGGCGACACGATCGCGCGCGGGGAGAGCGCGCGGACCGCGAAGGCCGCGGGATCGAGATGGCTCGATGCGTTCATCAGTGGCCCCCGCAGCGAACGACACCGCCGGGCTGCGACGTGCCACGCACCGCGCGCTCACATGCGCCGCCGTAGAGCGCGATCTCGTCGAAATCGCCGCTGGTCCAGTCCCAACCATCGGTGTGCGTGGTGTCGCGCGTCTCGAACACGCCGGCGATCTGCACGGCGAAGAGATCTGGATCACGAGATGCCGCGGGAAGCACGAACGAGCATCGCGCAATGCTCTGCTGGATCACGTTGAACGCATCCACGAGCCCCGCGACGTTGCGGATGCTGAAGAACTGCGTTGCGCCGACGGCGGGATGTCCCCCCGCGACGGCGACGCGGTTGAGTGTGTCCGTGTATTCGGGATGCATCGGATCGTCGATGCCGATGACGTATGTCGGGATGCCCAACGATGCGAAGCGCGTCACCGTGTCGACCGCGCGCATGTCATCGAGGCAGAAGTAGCCCATGCCGTTGCAGGTGGGCATCCCGGTCTCGTTGGTCCCGGTGCACTGGCACGTCGCCGGATTCAACGCCGCGTTGCAGTTCGGACCGCCGTCGGTCGCGAGAACGATCGCGCCACGATGCGAGCGCGTCATGCGCGACAACACGA
>CBIHQZ010000826.1:0-3821 GCA_966212315.1 uncultured Myxococcales bacterium | reverse complement strand
GCGATCGGCAACGTGATCGCACGGCCGAACGGGCTGACCGCGGATCGCATCGCCGCGCGCGCGGTCGCCACCAGCTTCGATGTGCGCGCCCGTCACGCCGAAGTCGCCGCGGCTTCCGCTGCCGTCGATCAAGCGCTGGTGGGGTATTTCCCGCGCGTCACGGTGTCGGCCCGCTATGCGCGCCTCTCGGACATCACGCCTCCGACGTTTGGAAACCTGGTCGCCGCACCGGGTGCACCCCCGGGGCCGATCGCCGACGGCACCCAATTGGTGAACGTGCCGCTCGCCATCCCGGTGGTTCTCAATCAGACCAGTTTCCAGGCGAGTCTCAACGTGCCGCTCTCGGACTACCTGTTGCGCATCTCGCAACAGCACGCGGCTGCGTCTCACTCGCTGCGCGCGGCCTCGCTCAACGAACGCGCGACGCGTTTGCGCGCCGGCATCGATGCTCGCATCGCGTGGTGGTCGCTCGTTCGTGCGCGGCTCGCCTCGGTGGTCGCGGATCTCGGCGTGGCGCAGGCGCAGGCGCATCTCGCCGACGTACAGCACATGGAGGCGGCCGGCGCCGTTTCCGAAGCGGACGTCGTGCGCGTTCGATCGCAACTCGCGAGTGCGAGCCTTCTGGCACTTCGCGCGCGTGACCTGGCGCTGGTGCTCGAAGATCAGGTGCGCACCGCGATGCACGTGGACGGCGGCGCGATCGACATCGCCGACGACATTCGCATCGACCTGCCGCCACTCGATCGTCAGGGTGACTTCGCGTCGCTCTTCGACGAAGCGATGACCAATCGCCCCGAGTTGCAGTCACTCGCGGAAACCATCGGCGGTCTTCGCCAGCAAGCAACGATCGCGCGCGCGGTCGCGTATCCGCGACTGGATGCATTCGCCGATGTCATCTCGGCGAATCCGAATCCACGCGTGTTCCCGCCGACCGCAGTGTTCACCACGACGTGGGACGTCGGCGTAGGACTGAGCTGGTCGCCGAACGACATCGCCAACGGCCTGACGGCGGGTCGCACCGTGAGCGCACGCGCCGAAGCGATGGAAGCGCAGCGGGCTGGCTTGCGCGATCAGTTGCGGAGCGAGGTGATGTCGACGTTCACCGCCGTGCGCGATGCCGACGAAGCGATTCGCACCACGGCCGCCGGACTGAGCGCCGCGGAGGAAAGCTACCGCGTGCGCAACGTGCTCTTCCGCAACGGGCGCGCGACGAGCGTGGAACTCACCGACGCCGAGCAGGACCTCACGCGAGCGCGACTCGAGTCGCTCAATGCGCGCGTCGATCTGCGACTCGCACGCGCGCGGCTCGAGCACGCGATCGGTCGCGACGCGCGGCGGTAGGGTGCGGGAGAGGACCTCACCCCCGGCTGCCGCCGCGCCCCTCTCCCTCCGACGCCACCGCGGCGACGCGAACGCTGGCGTCGTCGAGAGAGGGGCTGGAACGATGGTGGCGTGAATCGAGGGCCGGCAGCCATTGGGTACGAGCGCTGAAGCGTCGATCGCGCTTGGCACTCTGGGTTGCGAATCAGCCCTGCATCGTCTCCGGCCCGCCGCACCACCGCGAGCGCAGTTCATCACTCACGCCATCATCCTTCGAGCCCCTCTCTCGACGACGCCCCCGTACGTACGCCACGCGCTGGCGTCGGAGGGAGAGGGGCGCGCGGCAGCGGGGGTGAGGTCACGCGCAATCATCCGCCATCAACCGCATCGGCTCGCTCCCCCGCCCCACTCGCATCATCAACGTCGCGAGATCGGGCGGGTCGACGACGAGCCGGCGAATGGCATCCGCGCGAACGCGATCGACGTCGCTCCCTTCGAAGAGCGCGCGCGCACTCGCAACCCGCTGCGCCTCGCGCGCGAGCGGGTGATTTCCGAGCACCAGCACACGCACCATGTCCGCGGGACTCCACGCGCGTTGCCATGCGGCCCGGACTGGCTCCTCGCCGTGGCCGCTCCATCGAATCGTCCAAGCAAGCGTAGGCTTTCCGTCCTTGTCGAGGGCCTCGACCAGCTCGCCGATCGGATCGCGCATGCATGCAGCGTAACGGATCCGGCGGGGTGCGGCGCAATGCCCGTTGCGGAACGGTGGCCCACCGAAGCTAAGCTTTGCGCCCATGCCCGGAAACGAGCGAGACACAGCCGCGATTGCACGGTTCGCTGACGAACTGCCGGCCGCGATATGGGTCGGCGCGGTGCCGTCAGGCGAGTGCGTCTATGTGAACCGCGAGTTCATGGAGATCCTCGGATTCGCGCCGCCGCCGGAAGCAACGCGCGGTGAATACGCGTCGTCGTATGGCGTCTTCACGCGCGACGGGAGGCCGTATCCCGAAGACCAGATGCCCTACGAGCGCGTGCTGCGCGCGCGGGCAACGGTGGTGATCGACGACCTCGTCGTGCGTCGCGGGCCGCGGCCGTATGCGTATCTGCGCGTGTTCGCGCGACCGCTCTTCGATGCGGACGGAAACATCACCCACGTCGTCGAAGCGTTCGTCGACATCACACGCGAGGTGGATGCCGAAGCCGCGCGCGCCGAGAGCGACGCGCAATTGCGTCACGGGCAGCGCATGGAATCGCTGGGGATGCTCGCAGGCGGCATCGCGCACGATTTCAACAATGCGCTCGGCGCGCTGAAACTGCTCGGCTCACAGCTGTCGCGGATCGTCTCCGATCTCGACCCCACCGCGCGCGAGATCGTGACGCAGATGAACGACGTCACCGACAGCGCAGCCCGGCTCACGCGCTCTCTGCTCGGATTCGCGCAGCGCACGCGGCAGGAACGCGCGCGACTCGTGGTCAACGAGCTGGTCGAAGCGATCGCAGCGATCGCGCGTCGCACCATCGATCGACGCATCACGGTGAACGTCGACCTCACCCGCGAAGCGACGGCGGTGCTGGGCGATTCGACGCAACTCGAGCAGGTGCTGCTCAACCTGGTGCTGAACGCGCGCGATGCGATGGCGGGCAACGGCGGCATCACGCTGCACACGTCGGTTCGTACGCTCGATGCGGCGCCTGCGGATGCGAAGAGTCTCGCGAGCGGGCGATACGTGGTGATCGATGTGATCGACACGGGGAGCGGCATCGACGCCGCGATTCGCGATCGAGTCTTCGAACCGTACTTCACCACCAAGACCGGCGGTCCAGTGCGAGGGACGGGGCTCGGCCTCGCGACCGCCTACGGCGTATTGCAACGGCATGCTGGCGCGATCACGGTGGCGGCCACGGGCGCGAGCGGAACCACGATGCGGATGTATCTGCCGGCCCTCGCGGCGAATGCCAGCGCGGACGACGTCAAGGCCGCGGACGAAGGGCCCGTCGCCGAGCCGGTGCGCGGACGAGGAACGTTGCTGCTCGTCGACGACGATCCGATCGTGCGCGTCGCGTGTGCCGAGACGTTGCGCTCGATCGGCTACGACGTGATGACGGCCGATGACGGCGCCGCGGCGATCGAAGTGTTCCGGCAGCACCACGACGAACTCTCGGTGGTGGTTCTCGACCTCGTGATGCCCGGGGTGGGCGGTCGCGAAGCGCTGGCGGTGATGCGTCGCCTCGACGCGAAGGTGCCGGTGATCATCGCAACAGGATCGCTGCTCGATGACGAAGCGCGCGCGTCGCTGAGCGGCAACGCGGGGATTCTGGCGAAGCCATTCGGGCCGGTGGAATTGAGTGTCGCGGTGGCGTCGGCGATCGCGGGTCGGAGAGTCGCGACGCACGTCTGACCCTCGCGAACGGGATTCCCGGCGGGTGAACCCGCGGCAACGATTCCAAAGCTTCGCCTGCGCGAAGCTCGCGGTGACTGCGAGTTGCCTTCGATCTCTTCG
>CBIHQZ010000825.1:0-3831 GCA_966212315.1 uncultured Myxococcales bacterium | reverse complement strand
ACACGCAAACGTTCCGAGCCCGCCGGCGCCGCCCCACACGAGCACCGTTTCACCGGGCTTCAGTTCGGCGCGATCGATCAGCATGCGGTACGCGGTGAAGAGATCGAGCCCGTAGCTCGCGGCTTCTTCCCACGTCATGTGTTTCGGCTTCGGGAGGAGCTGCTGGCTCTGCACCTTGCAGAACTGCGCGAACGAACCCCACGACGTCTCGTAGCCCCAGATCTTCTGCTCGTCGCAGCCCATCGGGTCGTAGCCGTTGCACGCTGCGCACTCGCCGCAGGTCTGGTTGCAGTGCAAGACGACTTCGTCGCCGACCTTCCACTTCGTGACCGCGGTGCCGACCTTCCACACGATGCCGGCGCAATCGCTGCCTGCGATGTGGAACGGTTGCTTGTGCCCGTCGAGGACGGAGATCGGCTTTCCGAGACCCGCCCACACACCGTTGTAGTTCACGCCCGCGGCCATCGAGGCGACGAGCACTTCGTTCGGACCGAGTTCAGGAACGTCGATCACTTCCTCCTGGAACGAAGTGAGCGGCTCGCCGTGACGCTCTTTGCGGATCACCCACGCGTGCATCTTCGCGGGCACCACGCCGAGCGGCGGGAGCGTTCCCACGGGAACGATTTCGATCGCGTCGGCCGCGCGCTCGAAAGCGCCCGACGACTGGAACTCGATGACCTTTGCGCCAGCAGAACCCTTGGACACCATGGAACCCTCCAGAGAAGAAACCGTCATCACAGAGACCGACCCGACACTTGGCGCTGGTTGGAGCGCGCGCCTATAACGCCCGCCACGCGGCACTCACGCCGCGATGGAGCTTCGATTCGATGAGCACCGATAACGTTGCTGCGCGAGAGCGCCCCTGGATCATGCGGACCTACTCGGGTCACTCGAGTGCGCGCGCTTCCAACGCGCTCTACCGCGCAAATCTCGCGAAGGGGCAGACCGGTCTCTCGGTGGCGTTCGATCTCCCCACGCAGCTCGGATACGACCCCGATCAGCCCTCGCGCGTGGCGAAGTCGGCAAGGTCGGTGTGCCCGTCTCGCATCTCGGCGACATGCGCGCGCTGATGGACGGCATTCCGGTCGAGACGATGAACACGTCGATGACCATCAATGCGACGGCTCCGTGGCTCCTCGCGATGTACATCGCGCTCGCCGAGGAACGCGGCGTCGATCCGAAGGTGCTGCAGGGCACCACGCAGAACGACATCGTGAAGGAGTACCTCTCGCGCGGGACCTACGTGTTCCCGCCCGCGGCGAGTCTCCGACTCACGAGCGACATGATCCTCCACACGGTGCGCCACGTGCCGTCGTGGAACCCCATCAACCTCTGCAGCTACCACCTGCAAGAGGCGGGTGCGACGCCCGTGCAAGAGATCGCGTACACGCTCACCACCGCGATCGCCGTGCTCGACACCGTGCGCGAGCAGGGCAAGTGCGGGCCCGACGAAATGGCGGCGGTCATCGGCCGCATGAGCTTCTTCGTGAACGCCGGGATGCGATTCATCGAAGAGATCTGCAAGCTGCGCGCGTTCGGCGGCCTGTGGGATCGACTCGCCCGCGAGCGCTACGGCGTGACCGACGCGAAGATGCGGCGCTTCCGCTACGGCGTGCAGGTGAACTCGCTCGGTCTCACCGAAGCGCAGCCCGAAAACAACGTGTACCGCATCCTGCTCGAGATGCTGGCGGTGACGCTCAGCAAGGACGCCCGTGCGCGCGCTGTGCAACTCCCCGCGTGGAACGAAGCGCTGGGATTGCCGCGCCCGTGGGATCAGCAGTGGTCGCTGCGCTGCCAGCAGGTGCTCGCGTACGAAACCGATCTGCTCGAGTACGAAGACATCTTCGACGGCTCGAAGGTGATCGACGAGAAGACCCGCGCCATCGCCGATGCCGCGTGGGCCGAGGTCGACGAAGTCCAAAAGCGCGGTGGCGCGATCGCGTGCGTCGAGTCGGGCTACATCAAAGAGCGTCTGGTCGAGTCGAACGCGAAGCGCATCGCAGCGATCGAGAGCGGTGAGCGCAAGGTCGTCGGCGTGAATGCATTCACCGAGAGCGAGGCATCGCCCCTCGAAGCCGGCGGCGGCGCCGCGATTCTCACGGTCGACCCGAGCGCCGAACGCGATCAGATCGCGAGCGTTGCCGCATGGCGCACCAAGCGCGATGCGGGTGCCGTCGCGAAGGCCATCGCAGCGCTCGAAAAAGGCGTCGCGAGCGGCGAGAACGTGATGGGCCTCAGCATCGCAGCAGCGCACGCTGGCATCACCACCGGTGAGTGGGGCACCGCCTTGCGCAAGGTGCTCGGCGAGTACCGCGCACCCACCGGCGTTGCCCACGCCCGCGCGGCGGGTAGTGCAGCGCGCGTGGAGAAGGTTCGCAGCGAAGTACGCGCACTCGGCGACAAGCTCGGTCGACCGCTCAAAATGCTCGTCGGAAAGCCGGGCCTCGACGGTCACTCGAATGGCGCCGAACAGATCGCGCTGCGAGCGCGCGATGCGGGCTTCGAAGTCGTCTACCAGGGCATCCGCGTGACCCCCGCGCAGATCGCGCAGAGTGCCGTCGAAGAAGGCGTGCACCTCGTGGGGCTCAGCATTCTGAGCGGTTCCCACAACGAGCTCGTTCCCGAAGTGCTCGAGGGATTGAAGCGTGCGGGCGTGAACGTTCCGGTGGTCGTCGGCGGCATCATTCCCGAAGGCGATGCGCGTGCACTCGAAGCGCGCGGCGTCGCACGCGTCTACACCCCGAAGGACTTCGACCTCGGTACCATCATGGAGGACATGGTCGATCTGGTGCGACGCGCGCATGGCCTCAGCTGACCCTTCTCTCGAAGCGTTGCTGCGCGGCGTGCGCGCGGGCGAACGAGCGTCCGTCGCGCGTGCGTTGAACCTGGTGGAAGACCGGCGAGAGGCGAAGCGCGACGAGGTGAGCGAACTGCTCGAGTCGCTCGGCGACGGGCGCGCGGACAGTGTACGCGTCGGATTCACCGGACCGCCCGGCGTGGGAAAGAGCACGCTGGTCGCGGCGGTGATTCGCGAGATGCGCGCGCGCGGAAAAACCGTCGGCGTGGTCGCGGTCGATCCATCGAGTCGTCGCAGCGGCGGCGCACTGCTCGGCGATCGTGCGCGCATCGACAGCGATCCGGGTGACGAGGGCGTGTTCGTACGATCGCTCGCGACGCGCGGTGAACTCGGCGGGCTCGCACGCGCGGCTCCGGCCGAAGCGATCGTGATGAGCGCAGCGTTCGACTGGGTGCTGGTCGAGACCGTCGGCGTCGGTCAGAGCGAGACCGACGTCGAGCACATCGTCGACACGGTGGTGTTCGTTGTGCAGCCCGCATCGGGCGACGCGCTGCAGTTCCTGAAGGCCGGGATCATGGAGATCCCCGACGTACTCGCGGTGAACAAGGCCGACCTCGGCGATGCGGCTCGTCGCGCACGCGCGGACTTGAAGAGCGCGATCGGCGCGGCACGCAGCGCGGGCATCGGCATCGCGTGGGATCCGCCCGTCGTGCTCACGAGCGCATCCGAGCGCACGGGGCTCGATGTGCTGATCGACGCGATCGAGAAGCACCGCGCGCATCTCGTCGCGTCCGGTGAACTCACCGCGCGACGCACGCGCGGACGCGTCGAGTGGATGCTGCGCGAGTACTTGCGAAGACACGGCGAGCTCGCAGTCGAACGCGAGGGTGGGGTGGATGCGGTGAGGGCGCGGCTGCGGGGGTGAGCCCCCACTCAGTCGCGTGGCCGCGACAGCTCGCCCCCCGGATCGGGGGCGAGCCGCACTGACCCGTGAGTTTCCGCTGGGCGCCTCGGCTGGCAGGGCAGTCGAATCG
>CBIHQZ010000824.1:0-3832 GCA_966212315.1 uncultured Myxococcales bacterium | reverse complement strand
CAGTCTTCGTCGGTTTCGTTGCGAGCCCGCGTTCGCTTCGACGCATTGATCGTCCCGTTCCTCTGCTTCTTCCTGTCGGGCGCGTCGGGCCTGGTCTTCGAAGTGATCTGGACCCGCATGCTGATCCTCGTGTTCGGCGCGGGGACCCCGGCGATCTCGACCGTGCTCTCGGCGTTCATGGGCGGACTCGCGCTCGGCTCGTTCGTGCTCGGTCGCTACGTCGATCGACTGCGCTACCCGATCCTCACGTATGCCGCGATGGAGGCCGGCGTCGGTCTCTTCGCGCTCGTGATCCCCACGATCGTGGGACGCATCTATCCGCCGATCGGGCACTGGATCACGAATCACGGCGGCAATTCGTTCGACCTCTTCACGCTGCTCCGCTTCTTCGTCGTCGCACTGGTTCTCCTCCCGCCGACGACCCTGATGGGCGCCACCCTCCCGCTCCTCGCGCGTCACTTCGTGCGACAGGGCGGCGGACTCGGGCAACGCGTCGGCGCGCTCTACGCGGTCAATACGTTCGGTGCGGTGGCAGGCACGTTCATCGCCGGGTTCCTGCTCCTCCCGAGCATCGGTCTTCGTTGGACGAACGCGATCGCCGGGCTCACGAACCTTCTTCTCGCAGTGCTGATCATCGTGTTCCGCCGCTCGCTCCTCGGGAACGAATGGCCGAAGACCTGGCGTGATCTCATGCCCGCGAAGGACAAACAGTTCGTCGAAGAAGCACCGGCTGTCGCAGAGGCGCCCGCCGAAGAGCCCGAAGCGGAGGTCGTCGAAGAGCCGGCGAAAGCGAATCGAAAGAAGTCCGCGAAGAAGCCGGCCGACACGGAAGCGCGCACGAGCAAGGTCACGAAGTCCGCGACGCCCGAGAAGACCGACAAGACCACGAAGCCCGCAGCGAAAGCTCCAGAGCGCGAGGAAGATCTCCTCGAGGAACCGCTCACGCCCGGCGTGAAGGCCGCGGTGCTCATCGCCGCCGCCGGCTCCGGATTCGCGGCGCTCGCGTACGAAGTGATCCTCACGCGCGCGCTCGACATGACGATCGGGAGTTCGATCTATTCGTTCACGATCATCTTGATGGCGTTCCTCGTCGGCATCGGCGGCGGTAGCGCGATCGCGAGCGCGATTCTCCGCGCGCGTCCCGGCCCGATGTTCGCGGCCGGCGTGGGTGGCGCGTTCATGACCGTCGCGCTGCTCCAACTGCTCGTCTACAACTCGCGCCTCTCGCTGATGATCTTCGTGGTCACGGCGATCGTCGTGATGCTCTGCCTCATCGTCGCGAGCACCTGGCGGCGTCCGGCCCTCGCGCTCGGTGCGATCCAGCTGCTCATCGCGGTGTCCGCCGCGTGCACGTACTACTTCCAAGACAAAGTGCCGCGCATGTTCGTGTGGCTCGCGATGGTCGCGACGGACTCGTGCGATCCCGCCCGCCCGCTCGCGTTCTCGCAGCACATCGGCACCATCCAGGTCAGCTCGTTCGTCATCGCGACGATGTGCGCGCTCCCCGCCGCACTCGGCATGGGCGCGGCGTTCCCGATCGCCGTGCGCGCGTACGCACGCAACATCACGACCGTCGGTCAGGACACGGGCACCGTCTATTCGGTGAACACGGTCGGATCGATTCTCGGGTCGTTCCTCACCGGCTTCATCATCATGCCGGCGGTCGGCATGGAGACCGCGTTCTACCTCGCGGTCGCCGTGAACCTCGCGCTCGCGCTGCTTCTCTTGCTCGCATCGCCCGGCGACGAACCCGCGAAGTACGTGCTCGTCCCGATCACCGCGATCCTCCTCGCCATCGCCGGCACCGGCACCGCGCTGGGACGCGACGGACGTATCGCACGCTCGCAAGGGCGCCTCGCGATCTTCCCGCGACCGTGGTCGCAGGAAATGATGACAATGGGGGTGTTCCGCCTCTCGCTCGCCGACGGAATGATCTCGCGACGCAACAATCAGTGCGTCGAGAACGAGGACAGCGACCGCGAGCGCGGACTCGGCGGTGACAACCCGATCTTCTATCGCGACGGCGTGACCACGACGGTGACGGTCGAACGCTGGTCGCTCGGTGATCACACCCACTTCGCGCTGAAGAACAACGGCAAGGTCGATGCCTCGAACGGCGACGACATGCCGACGCAGGTGCTGGTGAGTGCCTATCCGTTGCTGCTCCATCGCCGCGGGCCCGAGAACCTCGATGTCGCCATCGTCGGATGGGGCTCGGGCGTGACGGTCGGAACGACGCTGCAGTTTCCGGTGCGGCACATCGACGTGATCGAACTCGAGCGCGCGACGATCGACGCCTCGCGATTTTTCAGCGAGGTGAATCACTTCGAATACACCTCGCGCGAGTTCCCCTACGTGAGCGCCCCGCGCTTGCGGGTGTTCAACAACGACGGGCGCAACTACCTCGCCGCGACCGACCGTCGCTACGACGTGATCATGTCCGAGCCGTCGAACCCGTGGATCACCGGCGTGTCGAACCTCTTCACGGTCGATCACTTCCGCGCCGCATCGCGCGCCCTCGCGCCGGGCGGGATCTACCTGCAGTGGGTGCAGCTCTACGAGATGTCGCCCAACAACATCAAATCGATCTATCGCACCTTCGCGGAAGTCTTCCCGTACGTGCGTGTGTTCGCGGCCGATGCGTATTCGTCCGACACGATCGTGCTCGGCTCGTATTCGCCGATCGAGATGAACCTCTCGCACGTCGACCAGTTCCTCTCGTCACACCCGCAGGTGCTCGAGGCGATGCGGCCCGCACACGCGCAGACCGCGGCCGACCTGTTCGCGCGCATGATCTTCGCGTCGAACAACGAAGTGCGGCGATACGCGCAGATCGAAGAGCATCTCGAGAGCGGCGAATGGCAACCGCGCTTGATGGCCACCGGCAGTGGGCCGTGCGACCCCGCGAATTGCCGGCGTCGTCCGGCACCGATCAACACCGACGACAACGCGCTCATCGAGTTTGCGGCGCCGCGCGATCTCATCGGCTTCGATGCCTTCGCGGGATACACCGAGACGCTCTACGGCGACGAATGGCCGTACGGCCGGGTGGAACGTGACCTCGCCGGCGTCGGTGACGGCCCCGACCGCGTGAACGCACTGAGTCGCCTCGGCGTCTCGCTCCTCGCGGCCGGGCGTCCGGCGCGTGCGGGCGATGTCATCGATCAAGCCGCCGCGATCCACGGTGCCGATGGTCAGGCGGTGCGAACACCCGATCTCGAACACGCGGCGGGCGTGTGGGCCGCGATGACTTCGAATCGCGAACCGTCGCTGCGTCTCGAACCCCCGCGCCCGGGACCGGACATCTCGCGCGAGGGCGAGCGACGGCTGCAAGAGGCCTACGAACGCGCAGCGCGCGCACTGTCGGAAAGCTCGGTGCGCACGGCGCTGGCCGCGTTCGCCGACATCCCCGTGAGCGTGCGAGAGCACTCGGGCCCTGCACTGCGCTTGCTCTACGGGTACCTGCTTTACAAGAGCAGCATGTCGGAGGGGGCCGAACCGCGTTTCGGTGAAGCAGCCGACGAACTCGAGCGACTCGCGCGCGAAGAACCCGAGTGGGCGATTCGTCACCCCGAGTTGATGTTCTACATCGGCCGATCGCGCTTCCGCGCTGGCGACTTCGCACTCGGCGTGACGGCACTCTCGAACTTCGTCGACATGGTGCGAGCACCAGCCGCGCGTGATCACGAAGCGGTCGACGTTCCGCGCGATGTGGAAGAGCCGAGCGCGGACGACCCGCCCGTCAGCGACGAACCGGGCGAGGCCGGCAAGGACACCCGCGCCCACTCGTAGTCGCCCGGGCATTCGTGGTGGCGCGTCGTGACTGCGTCCG
>CBIHQZ010000823.1:0-3833 GCA_966212315.1 uncultured Myxococcales bacterium | reverse complement strand
CATCGGGCTCGACGAGGTCCGGCATGATGTAGACCGGCGCCGAGTTCATCGGCTGCGAGATCTGCTTCAGCTTCTTCAGCTGCTGGCTCAGCACGTTGTAGTCGAACTTGTTCCAGTCGCCGACCCAGCCGCTCGCGAGCGCCATATCCTCGCCGAAACGATCCTTGAAGTCCTGCGCCTGCGCCTGTGCGGTCGAGTCGTCGATCCACCACGAGAGATAGAAGATGTGCATGTCCGCGAGGCCGCGGAAACGCTCGTAGATGTTCACGAGGTCGAAGTAGTTCTCGCGATTGATCGTCGTGAGCGTGACGACGAGCGGGAGCTTCTGCTTGCGCTCCTTCTTGATGCGCTGAAGCGTTTCGCACGCCTCGATCACGTCGGTGAAGTTGTCGTGCTTCTTGTGAACGCCCGGGCGCGCGGCGTTGTGCGTGTCGGGATTCGAGCCGTCGACCGAGATCTGGATGAGGGCCATCGGCGCGGCGACCATGCGCTCGGCGTACTTCGCGACGTTCGTTCCGTTGGTCGCGATCGTCGGCGGCATTCCGAGCTTCGCGCCTTCGTCGATGATGTCGAGCAAGCCCTTGTAGAGCATCGGCTCGCCGCCCCAGAAATACAGGATCGGCTGATGACCGTTCTTCTTCAGCTCGTGAAGCTGCTGGATGTAGCGCTCAGGCTTCACCTGATCGCGCATCAACTCGGCCTGGTCCTTGTCGAGCAGGTACCCGTTGTCGCCCCACTGCCCGCAGGTGTGGCAGCGAAGGTTGCAAAGGTCGGTGATGCGGAAGGAGAGCTGACGAATCTTGTTCGCGCGACCGAGGTTGTGCTGCGGGTACAGCATGTTGAAGAACTGCTTCTCCGCCTGGAGAGCCACCATCGACTGCGTGAAGTCGGGGCGGGTCATGATCTTGTGAGAGATCTTCAACACTGCTTGGAGCGGGACCTGGCTGCGTTCCATGACGACTACCTCGGGGTGCGCGATCGTCACGTCAGGCGCAGGGCGCGCGCGCGATCGGGTTACGAAACGGGGGCGTATGTAGCGCAAGGCCTGCGCGCGTGTCCAACGGCGCGAGGGCTACACGGGTGCGAATGGGCCTTCGCGCGGCGGTTCTACTCGGCCGTAGCAGCGTCGTCGGCGTTGGCGTCCATCGCGTCGAGTTGCGCGTCGGTGACGAACTGGTTCCCCGCTTCGTTCAGCGGTTGGCAGACATATCGCCCGTTCGGACTCGGCTGGCAGGTGAGGCCGCTGGCGCATTCGCGGTTCTGCAAGCAGTCCTCGCCGAGCGATCGCGAGCCATTGATGGTGCAGCGACTGACGGCGAGTGCGCCGCCGAGTGCGAGTGCGATGGCGATTCGTCGGGCGGTCGTCGAGACGAGCATCGTGCAGCGACGGTATCACGCTGCGTCCCACGACTCATCGGGACGCGCGGACTTTCAGCGCTGCACGCAGCGGCCGTGATCGCAGCTCACGCGCATCGCGCCGCTGATTCCGCCGCAAAAATCGGGGCACTGCCGGGCCGTGTCGATCCGCGCAGCCGCGCCGAATGCACACGCACCGGTCGATCGGTCGATCCCGCACGCGCAGTCGTCGTCGCGCTGACACTCGCCTGCGGATCCCGCACTCGCGGCAGCGCCACCGTGTTCGTCGAATGGATTCGACGTGCCCGATCGTGGTTGCGCGTTGTCGCCGCCTCCCGAGCCTTCGACGGACGGCGCGCCGGTTTGCACGGGCGACGGGCTGACTGCTGCGGGCGCGTTCACCGCGGGCGGGGCGATCGGCGTCGCACTCGTCCCGCTGCTTCGTGATTCGGTGGACGTGCCGCGGTCGGAAGGCTGCGCACTGCGGGAACACGCAGCGAGCACGAAACACAGCGCCAGCGCGGCGCCGCTTTTCATCGCTGGCCGAGCACGTGACGAAGCTTGGTGTGAAGGTCTTCGGTTCCCGGCTTGGCGACGAACGCCGCGGCCCCCGCTTCGAGCGCGGACTTCTGCTCCGCTTCGAACGCCGAGAACACCACGATGCGAGTGTGCCGCAGGTCCTCCCACGCGCGGATCCGATGGATGCAGTGAATGCCGTCGATGTTCGGCATCTTCACGTCCATCACGACGGCGTCCGGCTTCTGGTCACCGATCGCGAGGAGTGCGTCGTACGGATCTTTGTACGCTTGCACATCGAACGAGCGCGCGAGAGAGCGCTTGATCTGTGCGAGCCATGTCGCATCGTCGTCGACCGCGATGATGCGCGCGCGACCAGCGGCAAGTTCGGGCGGGATCGGGAAGTGATACTTGCGCAGGAAGTCGAGCACCGCCTCGCGCTTGAACCGCAGACGACCACCGGGCGTCTTGAAGAACGGGATCTCGCCCTTCTTCACCCAGGTGTAGATGGTCGCGACGTCGGTCTCGCAAAAGCTCGCGACATCGGATGCTTCGAACACCATCTTCGGCATTTGCGTCTTCACGTTGTTCCGGTCCGTACCGCCAGGATTGTTGTGATGGCGTCAGCTAACGTCAGTGACTCAGCCCCAGCGCCTTCTCGAGCACCGGAGCGACTTGTTCCACCGAATTGCGTTGTACCGTGGCGATCGCGCCCAAGTCTTGCCAGTCCTTGCGGTGTGCATCTTCCAAGGAAACGACGATGACGCGAGAGTACCGAGTATCCGGATGTCTTGCGAGCGCGTGAACCCAGCGCCGGTCGTCGACCCCTTCGACGGGGAATGACGCCACGATCGCATCGATCAGACTCGCACCGGAACATTGGGCCCCGATCTCCGCGAGCGCGCCGATGGGATCGTGGAGGATCGTTACGTCGAACAGATCGGTGAGCGTCGCTGCCAGCTTCTTCGCAGCGCGCGCGTCCGGATCGACGATGAAGACCCGCGGACGATGCGGCGCCAGCTCTTCGGGGATCGCCATGTTGTAGCGACGAAGGAAGTGCAGCAGCGACCGGCGGCGAAAACGAAGATGCCGGCCCGGCGTGCAGAACGCCTCGATGTCACCCCGTTCGACCCAGTTGTGAACGGTCTTGAGATCGACATCCCAGATGTTGGCGACTTGCGACGCGACGAAGATCGGCTCGCGAGGAGCGATCGCCGCGCGGCGTTTTCGCTGCCGGTCATCGACGGGAAGTTCGCCGCGCTCGGCCTGCGCGGCCATCAACATCGCGCTCTGATCGTCGAGAAGCGTGCGCAGTTCATCGAAGGCATCGCGACCGACGGCGCCGATGACGCCCGCGTCGCGGTCGAGCGGAATAGCCTTCTCGCCGGGCGTCATGAGGGCGAATCGCATCGACCGGGTGTCGTTGCGTTCACGCATCGCGCGGATCCATTCGCGTTCGTCGAGCCCCGGAAGCGGCACGCTGAGCACCGCGAAATCGAGCGCCGCGCCTGCCCCCGAACGTTCGCCGATCGCGACGAGCGCCGCGTACGGGTCGTCCCACATGTGAACGTACCAACGGGTATTGGCGTAGAGACCGAGCGTCGGCGTGGCGTCCTTCGGCTCGCGCGCCGTGCGCGGTGGCGGCGGCTCGCCCGCGAGTTCGGAGAAGTCTTCTTCGTCGCCCGGACGAACGAGCCCGAGCGCATCGATCAGACGCTGTCGCTGCGCCTCGTCGGGCTCGACGAAGAGCATGTGCGGTCGATCGCGAAGGAGCGCGTCGGGGATCGGATACCCCCAGCGCATGAGAAAACGGAGCACTGCCGAATGCCTGAATCGCAGATGCCCGCCGGGCGTACGGAAGCACTCGAGCTGCGCGGGCTCGTCGGGGTCGTTGTTCCGATCGCACCAGTTGTGGATCGTCTTCAGGTCGACGTCGCAGATCGAGGCGAGCTGCGAGGCGA
>CBIHQZ010000822.1:0-3833 GCA_966212315.1 uncultured Myxococcales bacterium | reverse complement strand
CAACGACAGAGACGTCGACGTGCCCTTCATCGACGCGCGCGTTCAAGCGCCGCATCGTCGCGTCGTCGAGGGTATGTGCGAGCGCGGCGAGTGCGGTCCGAACGCGCGGGTGACGGGCGAGCAGTGCGCGACGCGCGAGAGGCGCGGCTTCGTACGGCGGAAAGAAATGCAGATCGTCCTCGAGGACCGCGAGGTGCAGCGTGTCGAGTCGACCATCGGTCGAGTATGCGGAGATCACGTCGAGCTGACCCGACGCGGCGGCCTGATACATCAACCCCGCTTCCATCGACCGCGCGGCCTGATCGAATGCGAGACCGTATCGCGCAGCGAGGCCCGGCCATCCGTCGTCGCGCGCGAGGAATTCGGTCGCGAAGCCCGCGCGGAGTTCGCGATGTGCACGAAGATCGCCGATCGTTCGCAGCCCTTCGCGCGCGGCCAACGCGGCAGGCACCGCGATCGCATAGGTGTTGTCGAAGCCGAAGGGGTCGAGCCACGCGAGCGCGTGATCGCGCGCGAATCGATCGCGCACGATGCGCATCACTTCGGCCCGATCCGAGCGCGGCGGTTCGTGAAGAATCGCGACCAGCCCCGTGCCGCTGTACTCGGGATACAGATCGATCGCGCCGGTGCGCAATGCCTGGAAGCACACGTTCGTGCCACCGAGTTGGAAGTGACGGACGACGTGCACGCCGGCGTATCGCTCGAGCCACTGCGCCATCATCTCGCCGAGCAACAGCCCTTCGGTATCCGCCTTCGAGCCGATGACCACCGCATCGCCACCCGCGCTCGCGCCACGAGCACCGCGCGCAGGATCGACGAACACGAACGTGAGGCGCAGCAGCACGACGGAGGCCGCGACGAGGAGAAGCAGTACGCCTACCGCTCGCAGCTTCGCGATCACGCGCTGCCTCGACGCGCGCGCAATCCGCGCGGGGTGAGCGCGCGCTCGGCCAGTGCCAGCAGACCGTCGAGCCCGAGGGCGAGGAGCGCGGTGGGAATCGCGCCGGCCAGCACCATGCGTGGATCGACCATCGCGATGCCGCGGAAGATGAACGTGCCGAGTCCCCCTGCGCCGACGAGCGCGGCGAGTGTCGCTACGCCGACGCTGAATACCGTCGCCAGGCGCACGCCGGCCATGATCACCGGGAGCGCTTGCGGGAGGGTTACGTCGCGAAGGATTTCGAGATCACGCATCCCCATTCCGCGCGCGGCATCGATGGACGCGGCGTCGACGTTCTCCAACGCGGCATGCGTGTTCTTCACGATCGGCAAGAGCGCGTACACGAAGAGCGCGACGATGGCGGGGCGCGCGCCGATGCCGAGGAGCGGAATGAGAAAGCCGAGCAGCGCGGGGCTCGGAATGGTCTGCAACGCAGAAACGATCGCGAAGACGGGGGCCGCGAGAAACTTCTCCCGCGCCACGTGGATGCCGAGCGGAATGCCGATGACGATGGCGACGAACAACGCCAGGCCGGTGATCTCGAGATGCTCGAAGAGCGCATGCAGGATGGCCGCGCGATCGACGACGCCGTTCATCCCATCCCTCCGGCGGTCGCGGCGGTGACGAGGTCGTCACGCGCGAAGGTTTCGTTCGCGGCGCCGAGACGAAGCGATGCGGTGTCGGACTGCGCCATGCGCTCGAGCGCGTCCCAGACCGAGGCGCGTTCGTCGAGGGTGACTGCGCGCGAGTCCGAACGCGGCGTGAGCGTAGCGATCACGTCGCGAACGGGCGTCGTCATGAGCAGCAATTGATAGCGATGCCGGCCGAGCAATTCGCGCACGAACGGGTCCGCCGGCGCGCGCACGATCTCGCGCGGCGTGCCGCACTGCACGATGCGCCCGCGATTCATGACCGCGATGCGATGCCCGAGGCGCACGGCTTCGAACATGTCGTGCGTAACGATCACGAAGGTCTTGGCGAGCGCGATCGAGAGCGAAGCGAACTCGTGTTGAAGGCTCTCGCGCGTGATCGGGTCGAGTGCTCCGAACGGTTCGTCCAGCAATACGACGGGTGGATCCGCGGCCAGCGCGCGCGCGATTCCGACTCGCTGCCGTTGACCACCCGAGAGTTCGCGCGGGTAGCGATCGCCGAATGCTTTCGGGTCGAGCTGCACCAGCGAGAGCAGTTCGTCGACCCGCTTCGTGACACGCGCGGAATCCCACCCGAGCAGACGCGGAACGGTCGCCACGTTGCGCCGCACGGTGTGATGCGCGAACAGTCCGACGTCCTGGATCACGTAGCCGATGCCGCGTCGCAGAATCGCCGCGTCGAGTTCGCGCACGTCGCGACCATCCACGCGCACGACGCCGGCGCTCGGTTCGGCGAGGCGATTGATGGTTCGCAGCAGCGTGCTCTTGCCGCACCCGCTCGGCCCGATGAGCACGAACGTTTCGCCGCTCGCGATCTCGCACGACACGCCGTCGACGGCCGCGAAGCCGCCGAAGCGCACCGAAACGTTCTCGAGGCCGATCATGCGCGGGCGAGTGTACGCGCGCCGCGCTCGCTCAGAGCCGCAACAGACTCGCGCCGTAGTGAATCCCGGCGCCGAGGGCGAGGAAGCAGAGAAGCTGCCCCTTCTTCAGTTTCCCGTCGCGGAACATTTCGTCCATCAGGATGGGGATCGTCGCGGCCGACGTGTTGCCGTAGCGCGCGATGTTGGACGGAACCTTTTCACTCGGCACGTCGAGCGAACGTCGCACTGCTTCGTTGATCCGATCGTTGGCCTGGTGCGCGATGTACCAATCGACCTGGTCGAGTCCGACGTTCTCGCGCGCACACAGCGATCGCACCGCCTGCGGCAGATGCTGCACCGCGAACTTGAAGAGCACCGCGCCGTCCATGCGCGGGATGTGGTCCTCGCGCGCGAACATGTCGGCCTGCCAGTACGGACGGCGCCGGAACCCTCCGCCTTCGACGTAGAGCAGTTTTGCAGCGTCGCCGTCGCTCTTGAGTTCGGTGCCGATCAGACCGTGACCGGGCTCTTCCGCGCGTCGCAACACGAGAGCCCCCGCGCCGTCGCCGAACAGAATCGCGAGACCGCGATGGCGCGTCGCACGCGCGCGGGCCTCGGGGGTGACCTCGCGATCACTCTTCCCCTCGAGCACGTCCCAGTCTTCCCAGGGCATGAACCCCGCGTGTGCTTCGGCACCGACGAGCAGGATCGTCTTCGCGGCGCCGCTCTTCACGAGCCCGTCCGCGACCTGCATCCCGAAGATCATGGCCGCGCACTGCTGACGAATGTCGAGCGCGGGAATGCCCGGGATGCCGAGCTTCGCGCCCAGCAATGCACCCGAGCCGGGAAACACGAAGTCGGGCGTCATCGTGCAGAACACGATGTAGTCCACCTCGTCGGGTCGCACGTTCGCGTTCGCAAGGGCGCGCTTCGCAGCTTCGACGGCGAGATCGCTGCACCCCAGACCTTCCGGGCAATAGTGCCGCTGCGCGATGCCCGTGCGCTGACGGATCCACTCGTCCGACGTGTCCATCACGCGTGACAGCGAAGCGTTCGGAACGGGCTCGCCGGGAACGTAGCTTCCAGCGCCGATGATCGTGATTCCTGGCGGAGACATGAGGCGGGACTCTAGCCAGATCTCTCCCGGTGAACAGCCCTTGCGATCGACGCAATGCTCGATTGTCGGCGCGGTCCATCTCGTGATTGCGAGCGCGCACTGGCACTTCGAAACAGCTGCGAACTAGAATGCGCACGGATGAGCCTTCAGCAGCCGAGTCTACGCACCCCGCGCAGTCCGCTTCTCACCTCGTCGTTGCTCGCGCTGGTCGCTGCATCGCTTCTCGCCGCCCGTGGCGCGAACGCCCAAGATGCGGCTGCGCT
>CBIHQZ010000821.1:0-3844 GCA_966212315.1 uncultured Myxococcales bacterium | reverse complement strand
ATGCAGCGATACCCCGTTCGGCAGCCGCTCGCGCCCGTGCATCCGCGCAGGCAGATCGTGCTCGAGCCCGATTGCGCGCAGAGACCTCCGACGCCGCAGTCGGCGTTGGTCCGGCAACCGAAACTGATGCAGTAGCCGCCCGGCCATCCGAGCGATGCGGGGCTGCAACTGCCGTTCGTGCCGCACTCGCCGTCCGTGGTGCACGGTGCTCCCGGCGTGCCGGTCGAAGTCGATCCCGCGCAGAGGCCCGCGGTGCAGCTCCATCCCGCCGCGCACGCCGTGCCGCATCCGCCGCAATTGGCGTTGTCGGTTTGCGTGTTCACGCACACGCCGCCGCACGAGACGAGCGGTCGCCCGCAGGTCATCCCGATGCACGATCCGGCGCTGCATGTTTCGCCGGTCGCACACACGGTCGAACACGTACCGCAGTGCGCGGGGTCGTTCGTGATGTTGACGCACGATCCGCCGCACGAAGTGAGTCCGCTCGAGCATCCGCTCCCCGTGTCGACCGGATTGCCCGTGTCGCGCGGGCCGCTGTCGGTGCCGCCGCCCGTGTCACGCGGGACCACGGTGTCGACGCCTCCTCCCGAGTCGGTCGTACCCGTGTCGTTGCGCGGGGGCGTGGTGTCGATTCGGGCGGCATCGGTGCGCGCATCCGACGAAGCGGCATCGACGATGAACCCGTCGCCGGCGACGGCGCAACCCGCGAGTGCGAGTGTGAAGAGCAAAGCGAGGGGAAGAGCAGGGGTGCGGCGCATGCGACTCCGTGCGCGCGAAAGGGGGCGCGCCGAACGACGACCGTAGCATGCACGCGGCGCGGCCACTCGGTCAGCGCGGCAGCGTGGCGTAGTACATCTGCACGAGTTCCCCCGCGTCCGAGCCGGCGGAACAACCGGTGAACATCGTCGGTGACCAGTTGGTCAGATTCGTCGGCATCTTCCCGACCACGTCGAACGCGTGCCCGAACAGCCCGATATGGTGCGCCGTGAGGTACGAGAAGAAGTCCGCGATGCGCGCGGCTTGTCCGGTGAAGCACGAAGCGCTCGCGTTCCATTCGGTCGCGAGCAGCGGCGCGGTCGCGGTGAGGTAGCCGAAGCGCGTGTCCCAGTTCGCGGTGTCGGTCGCGAGCGTCGCGGTGTTCGACGTGTGGAAGTAGTAGGGATGCACCGCGTACGCGATGCGCGACAGCGGATCGTTCAATCGCGGGATGCCCTGCAACTGGCCCGCGTAGTTGGCGCCGTCGGCGATGAGCACGTTGGTCACGTTGAGCGTGTTGCGAAGGTGATCGACGATCGCCTGGTGCCCGATCGCCGCTTCGCCCACATCGATCGGTGAGCGACCGCCGTCGCGCCACTCGGCCCAGCCGGCCGCGTTCGATTGGTTCTGCGGCTCGTTGTACATCTCGAACATCACGTACGGATCGTCGCGGAACATCGGCGCGAGGTTGTCCCACGAGCGAAGCGTCTGCGCGGTCGGCAGCTCGGTGGCATCGCCGCAGCCGATCGACTGATCCTGCATCGACACGATCACGACGAACCCGAGCGAACGTGCGAGTGCGACGCCGTTGCGAACGCGCGTCTCGTACGCGGCCGAGTGGTTCGCATGCGTCGGGTCCATGCCCGTCTGACTGACCTGGAGGCGCAGCGTGTTCGCGTGCCATGCGTCGCGAGCTGCCACGAGTTCCGCCATGCCGAAGGCATTGCGCGCGGTCGTCCCCATGCCCGGCGCGCCGCGGCATGCGTCCGGCGTGAGGATCCCGATCATGTTGAATCCGTGCGGGAGGAAGTCGACGCCGTCGCGCTGCAGTCGCACGCCCATGACCGTCACCCCGCGCACGCCCGCGTCGGCCGTCGTGACGTCACTCGCATCGGCGACTGCGCTGTCGACCGGTGCTGAATCGAAGCCCGCGTCGGTGCAAGCGGTACAACCCGAGTCGACGGGATTCGTATCGGTGGGCATCGCATCGACGGCGCCGTCGGCGAGCGTGCTGTCCACTTGCGACGCGTCAGTCGCTGTTCGGCCATCGACGCATCGTCGCGACCGGCGTCGGACGGAGACGGCGTCCCGCATGCAGTCATCCATCCGAGACCGAGTACGGTGAGACCGAGTCGTCGCGCGTTCATGCCGCGACGATATCATTGGGAGCACTCGAGCCTGGTCCGTTCGTGGTGAATGACCGCGCACTTCGCGCAGACCCCTCCTCGCATCTGACTTCCGACTGCGTGCCCTCCCCGAACGACACCCACGCGATACGCGCTGACGCAGGCGTCGTCCGAAGAGGGCAATCAATGGACGCCGCGACGCCTGGCGAATCACGCGTGCCCCTCTTCGGACGACACTCGCAGTTTCAGCATGGCGAAGTGTCGTTCGGGGAGGGGCGAGTGAACGCAGCGAGCCAAGCGATGGGGAGGGGTCTGGGTACGCCTATTCCTGCGGGCGCTGCGGTCGGCTGGCTTCGGGGCCGCGTCGAATGCACGCGTCGTAACCGGTCCGCAGATCCGCCGGCACGCTCGGCTCGCCGAGAATGTCCTGGCCGAATCGGCTCCACCGCATGCCGCATCCGGCACCCGGCAGGTTCGACCACCAGATCCACAGCGCCTTGCCTTTGATGTTCGCGGCCGGCACCGGACCCCAGAAGCGCGAGTCGTAGCTGTTGTCGCGATTGTCACCCATCACGAACACGTGATCGGGCGGCACCGTGTACGACTCGGTCAACGCGTAGGTGCGCTGCGGGTGATCGCTGAAGTCGTTCAGCTCGCGCTGGCGCAGCGTGAGGTAGTGGTAGTTGCCGTACCACTCGACGTACAGACGCTGCGGCGGTCCGGGAATCCCGTTGCGCCCGCGCCCATCGCCATCGTCGCCGCTCCAGATGCCGACTTCGCAGCGCGGGGTCATCTGGCCGTTCACTTCGACGCTGCCGTCCGAGTAGACGCGGATGTGATCGCCCGGCAGGCCGATCACGCGCTTGATGAAGTCCTTCGTCGGGTCGACCGGATACACGAACACCACGATCTCGCCTCGGCGCGGAAGGCGTCCGTGGAACGCGCGGCGATTGGTGAACGGGATGAGCGGACCGTAGACGAACTTGTTGACGAAGATGTTGTCGCCGACGTTGAGCGTCGGATACATCGACGGCGAGGGGATCTTGAAGGCTTCGACGACGAACGCGCGGATGCCGAGTGCGACGAGCACCGCGAATGCGATCGCTTCGATGTACTCGCGGGTCGTGCCCTTGCGAACGTCCGCGAAGTTCTTCTCGAGCAGTTCGTCGAGGGTCCGCACTTCGTCCGCGACGACCTCGCCCTTGCGATTGGTGATCGCGTCGTCGATCGCTTTGCTGGTCGCGTCGATCTTTGCCTTCAGCTCGGCCGACGGCTTCGCCTTCTCGGTCAGCCGCTGCGCCTCGCGCTGAAGCTCACGCGCCTCGGCGACGACGGTGCGGAAGTCCCGCACGCCGCCCGCGCGCCTGGCGCCGAGCACGCGATCACGAATGCCGAGCACCACGATCTCGAGCACCGCGAATGCGAGCAGGTACTGCCAGGGTGCTGCCTCGTCGATCACCTGCAGATTGGCGAGCGCTTGCACCACGGCAACCGCGAGCCCTGCGGGCAGGAGGAAGTACCAGAACGCGTACCAGAGACGATCGGACCAGGACGAGCCGTTCATTGAAAAGCGCCTGGACCGTAGCACCACGCCCGCGCGACGGGGAGAACGGTTTCTTCACCCCGCGTCGCAGCGTCGCGATCGTGCATCAGTCGGTCACCTTGAGGATCGCGAGGAACGCTTCCTGCGGGATCTCCACGCTGCCCACGGCCTACATGCGCTTCTTGCCCTCTTTCTGCTT
>CBIHQZ010000820.1:0-3844 GCA_966212315.1 uncultured Myxococcales bacterium | reverse complement strand
TTTTTTATTCTTGCCCCCGCGGCTGACTCTTATCAAAACCACACCGTTGTGTTGTGGGGTGGTGGGGTTTGGGGGGGCGGCCCCCCCACTTCCGCCACGGCGGACCGCCACCCCGCGCTCGCAAGTGCGCGACAACCCTTGGGGGTACGTGGCGGCGCGATTCCTGCGCAACGCCTCCGCGCAATGTCGACCGCACGCCCGATCATTCCCGGCACCCGCTACATGGTTACTCGCCGCGTGACGCAGCGTCAGTTTCTGCTTCGTCCGAGCGCGCTGACGAACGCGATCATCGCGTACTGCCTCGCCGAGGCGGCACTCGCGACGGGCGTCGTGATCCACGCGTTCGTTGCGATGTCGAATCACTTTCACGCCGTCGTGACGGACCCCCACGGGCAATTGCCGAAGTTTCTCCATCGACTCGATCGACACATCGCGTGCTGCCTCAACGCATCGCTCGGACGACGCGAGAACTTCTGGTCGTCGGACGGCGCCAGCGCAATTGCACTCGACTCGGACGACGACGTGATCAATCAGATCGCCTACACGCTCGCAAATCCGACAGCGGCCGGGCTCGTCGAAGATCCAACGGAATGGCCCGGGGTCATCACTACGTTGGAGGGCATCACGAGAACGACATCGCGTCCGGCGGTCTTCTTCCGCACGAAGGGCGCGATGCCGGCGACGGTCGAGTTGCGCGTCGTACCGCCGGAATTGGAGTCATGTGCCGACGCTGCCGCGGTGCGCGCTCGGCTCGAGGAGCGGCTCGACGACGAACTGCGGCTGGCACGCGAAGAGGTCGCTGCGCGGGGAGAGACGTTCATCGGGCGCGATGCGGTGTTGTCCGTGAGTCCACTCACAAAAGCGACGACGCTCGAGGCGCGTCAAGTCAAGCGACCGCGCTTCATCGCGCGAGACCGCAAACGACGACAGGAAATGATCGAAAGGCTGCGGGCGTTCCACGCGCAGTACACGCGAGCCCTCGACGCCTGGCGCGGTGGAAATCGCTCGGCGAGGTTTCCAGCCGGGACCTATCTGATGAGAGTGGTTCACGGCGCTCTCGTCGATGCGAACCCACATTGCCCGGACCCGATGGCAGCGGACAGATTGGGAGGACGATCACCGCCGGTCCGAGTCGAAATCCGAACGGCGTGCCGAATGTAGCTTTTGCAGCTGCATCGCCGGTTCGAGCCGACGAAGCATCGATTGCGACGTCGTGCGTCGGATCTGACGGTTGCGCGCTTGCCCGCCCTGCGCGCGGCACGCGGTGGCGCGATCGTGCTCACGCGCCGACCCGGAGAGATTCAGCGCACGTCGGCGGACGCTGCGATCGAGTAGATGTCTACGACAGACTCCACGACGTACGCGTCGATGGCGTCAGGCGAACCGGCCCTCGTGCCGATGCGCACCGTCGTCGCTGGCATTCCACCAGTCGTCGCCGACAGCGCGGTGAGCACGGAGGGAGAGACGACCATCGATCCAC
Source organism: uncultured Myxococcales bacterium (assembly GCA_966212315.1). Taxonomy (GTDB): domain Bacteria; phylum Myxococcota_A; class Polyangia; order Polyangiales; genus CBIHQZ01. The sequence goes on along the minus strand of CBIHQZ010000820.1, from coordinate 2,364 downwards.
CGAACGGCGGCACGCGGCACTCGACCGACACGGTGTCCGACGCACGAACCTGGGTGATCCAGGCAACAACGTCGTCGGATCCGCTCGTCTCCGGCCACGTCACAGTAAATCCCACGCCGCGATCGAGCACGAATCGCGCACCCGCGGCCGGCGCCGTCGGCGTCGTGAACGCGTCCGCCACGGGCGCGAGAATCATCTGCGCGAACATCGACACATCGCTGCTACCCGCCGCACTCACGGTCAGCATGTCGCCGGATCGCCAGCGCGTCGCCGCCTGCATGAGTGGCGCGTACACGCTCGCGGTATCCGGCTGAAGTACCAGGTTGGTTCCGGTGCCCCCCGCGATGGTGATCGCCCCCGCCGTCCTGCGCGCGACGAATGCCGAGACGATTTCATTCGGGCACACGTCGATCACACACGCATCGACCGACTGCCGCGCGCAGGGCGGCCCATCCGCGGTCTCGAAGAACTCCGCCGACTCCGTCGCCTCTGCCGCCATGCCGCTTACCGCGGGGACCTGCGCTATAACGACGCGTCCGATCCGCTGTGGATTCGCGTCGACGAGCACATCGTCCGCGTCCTTCGCAATCGCGTCGTCGCCAGCCACGGCATCCACCGTCTCCGCGTCGAAATCCGCCGCCACGTCGCCCGCGACGTCCGCGGCGGCATCGGCAGGTCGGTTCGGCGAGCAGGCGTGAAGGACAGCAATCGCGGAGGTCACGACAAGAACAGAAACAAGAGCGCGCATCGATTCCAACGGTCGCAGCGATGCTCCGAAGGGTCAACGCTTCGATCGAGTCAGTGCAGCAGGCTGTAGAAGACGCCGCGGCCGCTAGTGCCGAGGAACACTCGCCCGGGCACATCGGGGCTCGCACCGAGCATCCGAACCTTTGCCATCGGCACGCTGGCATCGGATACGCGTCGCCACGTGATCGGCGCGACGCCGTTGCTCACGTACACGCCGTAGCCGCTTCCTGCATCACCGGCGAGGTACAGCGCCGGCCTCGTTTCTCCGGGAAGCGGCGCACCGAACGCGATCCCGATCACGCCGCTCACTCCGGCGACGGTCGTGTGGTTGGCACCCAGGTTGGTGAATACGTGCAGCGACCCGCCGAGCGCGACCCATACCTCACCCGCGATGCCGGGCGGCGTCGCGACACTCGACAACGTCGCGGCCGGCAGCGTCGTCGCGTTCATGCTGAACGTCCGGCCCCCATCCATGCTCACCCACAAACGCGAGCGATCGTAGAAATAGAAAACGCTCCCATTCGCGCCGTCCGCCGCGAGCGGGCGATCGCGCTGGTAGATGTCCTGCTGCGACAAGTCATCGGCCATCAGTGAAGCAATCGGCGACCACGTCCCGGTGACCGGGTCGCGGCGCAACGGTTGCCCACCAAACGCTACCGCCACCGCCAGATTCGGATCCGTCGCCGACACGGCGATGTCGTACCCCATCCGATCCGGGAAGCTCGAGTCCGCGCGCCACGCCGTCCCGTCGAAGCGAATCACCCCGTTGCTCGACCCGTCGCGCGACACGAGCCGATACCGGACGCGCGGGTCACTCGGCGCATACGCTCCCGCGACCGACTCACTGATGCCGGTGAAATCGCGCACGGCTGGCACGACGCCTGGATCGGTCTGCAGGAACCCGAACACGTCGGCGACCCCGCTCTGCAGCGCTCCGCCGCTCACGCCATCGACGCTCAACGTCACCACCTCTTCGTGCCCCGCCTCGCGCGCCTGCCACACGGGCGCAGTCGCCGCGACGTCGTCGGTGCGCCAGATGCCGAACCAATCGGTGAGCCACAGGTGCGACGGGTTCCGCGGGTCGAAGGCCATACCCGCGGTGTGATCGGCGAACCACGACAGCGGCCACCAACCCGGGAGGTTCGTAAGCCTCGTCATCCGCGCGCTGTCCGGCTGCGGCGCCACGATCCGCCACGACCCACCTTGATCGTTCGACACCATCACCGGCGGACGCGACTGCAGGTTCCCCGCGACCGCCACCGAATTCCCGACCGCCGCAAGACCACCCCACCCGTTCGGCGCGGACACCGTCGGCGGCGTGATGTCGCTCCACGTCGCCCCGTTGTATCGCCACACCCGCCCCGGAACACTCGCCACCAACTGCGACGGCTGACCGGTCGTGACGTACACGTTCGCTCCTGCCACCACCATGCGAATGGCATCTTCCGGCCCTGACAGATCGAGCCCGACCGAGCCCCACGTTCCATTCGGCGCGCGCCGGAAAACGCGCTGATTCTCGACCGCCGCATAGAGAGAACCATCCCCGCCCAGCGCGATGGCGCGCACGTTGGACGTCGCGGCAATGCCGGTGGCGTTCTCGCGCGCCCATGTCCACGA
>CBIHQZ010000819.1:0-3847 GCA_966212315.1 uncultured Myxococcales bacterium | reverse complement strand
GTCGACGGTCGCGAAGGGCGTGGCAACGCCGTGTGTACGAGCGAGTTCGAGCAGCGTGCGAGGACGAATGCTGGCGTCGAGGTGGCGGTGAAGTTCGGTGCGCATGGGCGAGGCTGCGAGAGTAGTCGATGCGCCGAAGGTGATCTCGCGCCGAGCGTCGGCGCGTCAGGCGAAACGAAAATGAAGCGCGACCCGTGTCGTACTCGACGACACGGGTCCCGCGCGATTCGAGACACCGACGCTCTCAGAGTCGGAATCGCAGAACCGCCGTCCCGTTCCAGATCCCGTTGGTGAACTCGTGGATCGTCGATGTCGTCGTCGACGTGTCGTCGATGTTCCAGAGTGCGTGATAGGTGCCTTCCGCCGCGACCGAGACCACGCGACCGATCGGAATGTTGAGACCGATCCCGAGCGGCACCGCGAGCCTGTTGCCCGCCGCGGCGACGATCGTGTTGGCATCGTTGCTGCCCGCGGGACGCCAGACCTGCGAGTTGTACACACCCGCGCCCGCGAATCCGTACGGCTGCACCCACTTCGTCGGCACCGTCAATCGCAGCACACCGGTGCCACCATTCGTGACGATCGTGCCCGCGCCCACGTTCGGCGCGAAGAGCGGGTTCGCCATGCCGAAGTAGCGTCCTTCGATGCCGATCCAGTCGGCGAAGTCGACGCCGATGCGTCCGCCCCACGATCCGCCCACGTACGCTTCCTGGCGATTCGTGTTTCCCGCATAGCCGGCGACGCCGCCGTCGAACCCGAAGGTGAACAGCGGGCGGTAGTGGATCGGGCCACCGCCGCGAGCGATCGCATTGCGGTGCAATCGATGGCGCTCGGCGAGTCGCTGCTGCTCGGCGAGGATCGACGCGAGTTGTTCGCGTTGCGCGCGCTCGGCGTCGAGCGCACGTTGCGTCGCTGCCTGCTGCATGCGCGCCTGCTCGGCTGCCAGGCGAGCCTGGTCGGCGTCGTTGCGGGCCGTTTGCGCGTCGGTCCGCGCCTGCGCCTCCGCGTCACGAAGCCGCTGCGCTTCCGCGAGTCGTGCCTCTTCGTCGGCCTGTCGTTGCTCTCGCGTGCGGCGAGCCGCTTCCGCGCGGAGTCGACGTTGCTCCGGCGTGAGCACACGGTGCGGCGGACAGGGCACTGACTGCCCGTTCACAGCCGTGCGGCCGGTCTGCATGTTCGTGGTCGTGGCGTGTCGGCTCGTCGCCGTGCCGTCCTGGTTCGTGTCGGCATACGCGACGCCGCCGACCATCAAGCCGCTCAGCGTCGTTGCAATCCAGAGGAATGACTTCCGCATCGGTACTGCTCCCCTCGGTCGTGGTCCCTGTGCACGCATCCGCGATGCGAATCGTCCGCGGCATGCGGTACCGGTCCAATGGAAGCGCCGTGCGCGATTGGCATTCGCTCGCCCTGCCGGCTGTCGGCCGACAACGATCACCGCGTGAGTCCGCGAGTCGACGATGTTTCGCGCGACGCGAGTCGAACCGACGCGTGTTCGGCCGCCGACTCGACTGCACGCATGTGCACAGCTGCTGTGAACTGGGCGGCGCGACCGTATCCGTTACGTTCGGTGCGGCTCGATCGCGTACGGCAATGCATGGCCGGTGTGATCCGCACTACCATTCGGTGGATCGCGAGCCGCCGAGGACTCGTGGCATGCGCGGTCATCGTCGCATGACGACATCGATCCGATTCGCAGATCCGTGCACTACGATGCGGCGGCAATTTCTCGCCGACGGAGAAGAACGATGAGCAGTGTTCCCGACAGCACCGCCGTACGCGTCGCGCTGTGGCGCGCGATCCACGTGCAAGTCGACGCGCAGCCGCACGTGCTCGAAGACGAAGTGGGTTTGGAACTCGCGGCGCCGGCGGCGGGATGGCGAGAGCGGCCCGACATGAACCCCACATGGACGGCGGGCTTTCGTGCAGCGATCGTTGCACGCGCTCGCTTCGTCGAGGACCTCGTCGTCGAACAGGTCGCGCGCGGCGTTCAGCAGTACGTGATCCTCGGCGCGGGGCTCGACACGTTCGCGCAGCGCAGGCCGGACATCGGATCGATGCTCCGCATGTACGAAGTCGATCAGCCCGACACGTCGGCGTGGAAGCGGCAGCGTCTCGTCGAACTCGGGCACGGCATTCCCGACTGGCTCGCACTCGTGCCCGTGAACTTCGAGGCCGATGCCTCGTGGCTAGATCAGATCAGCGCAGCCGGGTTCGATCGCAACCGGCCCGCCGTCGTCGTCTCGACGGGCGTGTCGATGTACATCACGAAGAGGGCATTGGCCGCGACGTTCCGGCAGATCGCCGCGCTCGCGAAGGGCACGACGTTCGTCACGACCTTCATGCTGCCGATCGCCACGTTGCCCGCAGACGAACGAGCTGCCACCGAAGCCGCCGAACGCGGAGCACGCGCGTCGGGGACACCATTCATCAGCTTCTACATGCCCGGAGACGTAGAGGCGCTCGCCGCCGAGAACGGGCTGCGAGAGACGCGACACGTCTCGCCCGGGGAGATCACGACGCGTTACTTCGCGGGTCGCACCGACGGACTGCGCCCCGCGCAGGGGGAGCAGATTCTGGTGGCGACAGTGTGATCGCTTCGTCGATCGTGTCCGAGCGGCGCCCGTTCGATGCAATCGAGATCGACCTCGCGTCGCAGCGGCAGATGAAGTGAGGCACATGAGTCTGTGGCGATGGTTCTGTGGCGCTGACGTTGCGATCGATCGCGCTACCGATCGGTGTCACGCGACGACGCCTGCGGTGCGCCGTGGGTCGCTCGCCCTCGTCCTCTTTGCCGTCGGCGCCGGATGCACTGGCCCGAGCGGTTCGGATGCGGGGATCGACGGCACGGACATCGCGGCGACCAGCGACGCGCGCGACGCCTTCGACGCGAGCGAGCCCGTCGATTCCGTGAGCGCGATCGAAGCGTCGACCGACATCGCGACCGATGACGCAACGGATGCACCCGCCGACACCGCGCCGCTCTGCCCCGCGCCTGCGGCAGGATCGATCGAGGCGACACTCGCGTGGGGCGAGGTTCTTCAACATCGCATGGGGCCCGGCGTGATCGCGTCGTTTCCGATCGTCGCTGCGCCCGACGGGCGGTCATCGGTCGTGTTCACGCAGGGACAGCAGCCTTCGACGCCCGCCGGCGTCACGACGGAGTTCACGATCTCGCGATGCCGCGGGGTGATCGATTCGTCCGTGCCCGAGTGTTACGTGCGCTCGGTGTTCGTGAACAACAACCAGATCACCTCGTACGCGAGAGCTGCCAACGGATGGGTCGATCAGGCGACGCTGGGCGCGAACGGTTGCTGGGCGCCGGAGACCGCAGGTCCCTGGTACGTGAACGTGCGGTGGACCTACGAGACTTGTCCGTTCGCATCGTGCGGGTTCTCGCTTCAGTGGACGCTCGGTCCGTACTGATCGTGCCCCGACGATCTGCTGAACGCGTTGCCGTGTACTACGCTCACGTCATGCGTCGCGCGCCCCTGCTGCTCACGCTCACGATCGCATCGACCATCGTCGCGATCATTCCGGCGAGCCCTTCGCGAGCGCAGTCGCATCACGCGGCGCCTCGCGCGATCACGCCCGCGCGTGCCACCGCTGCGTGCCCGGCGCGCGCCCCCGCGGACACGGCGAGCATCGAGGGTTCGCTCTATTTCCCCAACACTGCGGTCAATCCAGCGATGACCATCGTCGCGATCCGACAATCACCGGCCGATCGATGCGCGTACTACGTGTCCACGACGCGCGGCATGGATCGCTATCGGCTCGAAGCTCTTCCCGCGGGCGATTACCTGCTCGTCGCGTATGCGACCGATGGCGCGGGGCGGGCGCGGGCGGCGGG
>CBIHQZ010000818.1:0-3854 GCA_966212315.1 uncultured Myxococcales bacterium | reverse complement strand
TGCTCACATACAGTGGATTGACGGAGAAGCACCCGGTCCCGGGCGTCACGCTGGAGTAGTCCATGCCGAGGCCGTTCCCCCACACATCCGAGTAGGTCACGGTAACCACCGACAAACCGGCAGCCGTCTGGCGCCCCACGCCGAACGTCGTGTTGGTAACGATCGATTCTTGGATCGATACGGTCAGCGAACTGGGCCCCGCGACGTAGATGCCGCGATTGCCGTTTCGGTTCAGTGTCGCTCGGACGATGTTCACCGTGACGTTCGCCGCCATCGTCGTGACGTTGATGCCGTCCATGCTAGACGAGTCGATCGCGAAGCCATCGATCGTCGTCGTCGAACTGCTCGTAGAACTGACGCTGATGCCCGTGGACGCGAGGTGAACCGAGCCGGTGAGCAAGCGCGGCGAGCCGGAACCCGTGACGGAGATCCCGATCGGGCCGCCCGTCACGCTGAGATTCGTGAATGTCGGCGCCCCCGCGTTGACCACCACACCGGCCGCCGACGAGGCGCTGATCGTGAGGTGATCGATCGAGGCGCCGCCGACGCCAGTCGACGTGACTGCGTTCGTCGCGCCCGTGATGTTCGCGTACGCAAATGCCGGCGCATTGGTCGTCGAGAGAAGTTCTACGCCGTACCAGCTCCCGGGGACGTTGGTGCTCGAACCGAGTGTGATTCGCGACGCGGGCGTTCCCGCGGCGTCGAGCGTTCCACGCACGATGAGTTCGCCACGCGTGACGTTCGCTCCGGAGCCCATGATGTCGGTCGACGCAGACCAGGTCATCGTGACGCCCGGATCGATCGAGAGCGTCACACCGGGGGGGACCGTGAGATCACCGGTCAGCGCGTAGGGACTCGATGCTGTCGTGAGGTGCGTGTCGTTCCAGAGCGTGCCGTACAAGCCTGGCGTCGGATCGTTGACGTACGGAAGCGCGCCGATGTCGCTGTTCGCATCGCTCGCGAACCGTGCAGGTGAGTTCGACGTAAGACGCAGGTTCGATGTGCTCACGAGAATCGGGTTCGCCGAGAACGAACCCGTTCCCGCCGACGCGCTCGAGTAGTCGGCGGCCGTGTCGCCCCACACGTCCGAGTAGGTGACGTTCACCACTGGCATCCCCGCCGACGTGTTCCGGTACACGCCGTAGGTCTGCTGCGTGATGATCGAGTTGCGCACCGAGACGCTCAGGGAATTCGAGCCGGAAACGTAGAGGCCGTAGTTTCCGTTCCGCGTGATGGTGTCGTTCACCAGGTTCACGGCGACCCCGGGCGTGTTCGACGTGACGTTGACCCCGTAGGTCGTGCTCCCCGAAATCGCGAAGCCCGAGATGTTCGTCGTCGACGCGCTCGTTGCCGAGAGGGACACGCCTGCGCTGCCCGAACCGGTGATCGACCCGGTGGTGAAAGTCGGCGAGCCACTACCGGTGACGGAGATGCCGTACAACGCGGACGCGATGGTGAGGTTCGTGAAGGTCGGCCCGCCGGCGGAGACCGACACGCCGCTCGCGCTGACGTTTCTCACCTGCGTATCCGACACGCTCACCGTGCCACTCAGCGAGTCCGACGAGAGTCCGGTCGTGGCGTACTCGATCGATGCGTTCGCGATCGACGCCATGGTCGACGTGGCGCCGATGACGATGCCGTACCAACTCCCCGCCGAAGCAGACGCTCCGGTGAACGACACCGGCTGTGCTGTCGTGCCCGCCACGGTCAGCGATCCGTAGATCGTGATCTCGACCCGCGCGGGGTCGAGCCCCGAGGTCTGCATGTCCGAGTTCGCAACCTGAACGACCGTGCCCGCCTGGATGTTCAGGAACGCGCCCGGGGGGACCGTGATGTCGCCCTGGACGATGTAAGGGCTGCCGGCGGGAGTCCACGTCTGGTCGACGACGGTGCCGCCGAAGACAACAGTCTGCGCAAAGGCCTGTGACGGCACGAGCAGCACGACGGCGACTGCGGCGGCGAACGTGGCGAGTGCGGCGAGCAGTCCGGTGCGTCGACGCGCGATGGATGCGTGCATGGTCAAAAGCCTCGACGAAAGAGAGTGGCGATCGAGCCAGTAATACCCGACATCGAAGGCCGTCGTCGGCGGCGAAGCGCTCACGCGGCCGCGCGAATGTGTGGGTGCTCGTAGGTCGACACGTGGTCCGCACCGCGACGATGGTGCGAGGGCGTTACGCGAGGGCGTCACGCGTTCGACGATCTCGCACGGGCCCCGGTGCTACCCCGCGTCGATCACACTGCGCACAAGCGTGCGGGCGTGCGCCAGCGCGCCGACCGGTGCGTTCATCGCCTCGGCGAGGGCGTCGATCGCGCCGCGCTCGGGGATCGAGAGATCGTTCGACGCGAACGCCAGTGCGAACGCGAGCACGAGCGCTTCTTCGGCCGCCCCGGCCGCGGCAACGGCGCCCCCGACGGCGCGAGTTCGCGCGTCGAAGGAACTCGAACGCAGCTTCGCGATGGCCGCATCGACGACGCCCGATCGGACCCCGCCGTCGATGTCTCCGAGCGTCGCGGACACGACGTCCTCGAGTGCGGTGTACTCCCCGGCGTCGACATCGTTGTCCGCGCACGCGACCAGCACGGCGATCTCCACGACGATGCCGACCGAGAGTCGCTTCGATCGGATCGCACTCGCGACGCGCGCGACGTACGGGGCGATCGTCGGGTGCAGAACAAGACTCCGAAGTCGCGCTTGCTGGGGAAGCATCTTCGCCTGCGGCGTGATGCCCGGACCGTATGCGCGTGTGCTCTCGTCGAGCATCGATCCCGCCGGAACATCGTCGACCTCGCCCGATGGCATGGGCGGAGGATGCTGACTGGGAATCGTGGGCGCGGCCCCGCCGTCGTTCGCGACGTCGCGCTTGCTGGCAGGAATCTGCGCGGAGGCGTTGCCCGACGGCGTATCGAGGCGAGTGCCGCATTGAGGACAGAAGAACAATCCGTCCTTCGCGGTGGCGCCGCAGGTACGACACGGTCGCATGCACCGAGTCTAGAACATCGATCGGCTCGAAAGGGTGCTGCGATCGCGGCGCGTCCCCACCTCGTCGGCAAATCGAGTGCGCGCGCGTGCGTTGCCAGGCGTCCTTGCGATCACAGTCTGCGATCGACGACATCGCGCGCGCCCACCATGGCGATCGGATTGCACCGACTCCTGACGATCACCAGACGACGACGAACGGGCCAGTGACGGCCTCGACGATTGCCATGTCACGGAAACGGAGATCGCCTTGATTCCGTACGCACAGGGGCTCTGCATCGCAGCACTCGTCACGCTCGCGCCCGCGGCGGCGTCGGCGCAGAACCTCGATCGAGCGACGCGCGAGGGATGGCCGGTGACCCGCTCGTGGGATGCGGCAGCCGAAGCGGAGTACAGCGCGTTCGTTCACGAGATCGGGCGCGCCGTTGCGCACGGTCGCTGCCACACGCTTCGAACCTGCCTCAACGTGCCCGGGATCGATCCACTCGCGGAGCCGGTTCGCAGCGCGCCGCTTCTCTTTCGTGCCGACTGTGCCGACGTCCCCTATCTGTTGCGGGCATGGTTTGCCTACCGACGCGGACTGCCGTTCGCTCACGCCGCGCGGATGCTCGGCGCCGGTGACGACGAGCGCTATCTGCGGAGCGCATATCCCGAGGGCCACGTGCTGTGGACCGACTACCCGACGCCGCGCGCGCTGTTCGAAGGGATGGGGCACGGCGTGCATTCGGGATTCTTCCGAACGTCGCCCAAGCAACACGCGGGCGACTTCTATCACGTGACGATCGCGCGCGAATCGATCCGGCCGGGCACGGTGTTCTACGACCCGAACGGGCATGTGCTGGTCGTGTACGAGGTGCGCCGCGACGGCACGGTGTTC
>CBIHQZ010000817.1:0-3856 GCA_966212315.1 uncultured Myxococcales bacterium | reverse complement strand
GCCGAGAAGGGCTACTTCCTCGCCGAGATCCGCACCGAGATCCGTCAGCATCGCGGCTCGGAAAACGAAGCGGACGTGATCTTTCACATCCGCGAGAACGCGCAAGTTCAAGTTCGCTCGGTGAACTTCGTCGGCAACACGAACATCCCCGCCGACGACCTTCGCGGCGTGATGGCCACGCAGGCCGGAAGCTTTCTCTCGTTCCTGACGAGCACCGGCACGTACCGCGAAGAAGCGTTCCGCAACGACATCGACCTTCTCCACGCGGCCTATTACGACCGCGGCTATCTCAACGTCGAGATCGACAACCCGCGCGTCGCGTTGTCGTCCGATCGCCGCTTCCTCGACATCACCGTCTTCGTTCGCGAAGGCGCGCGCTACCGACTCGGACGCGTGCACGTCACCGAGATCGACGACAATGACCAGCCGATCGATCCGCTCGGCGGCCGTCGTCGCGTGCGCGAGATGCTCCACGCGAATCCGGGCGACTGGTTCTCGCGCAGCGTCATCGGTCGCGACATCGTCGGCCTGCAGACGTATTACCGCGACTCCGGTTACGCGACCGTCGAAGTCACCCCCGACATCCAGCCGCACGCAGCGAACAACGTGGTCGACCTCGGCGTGCGCGTTCGACGCGGCCCGCTCACCCACGTTCGCCGCATCGTCATTCGCGGCAATCAGAAGACCTCGGACCGCGTGATCCGCCGCGAGCTGGCGATCATGGAAGGCGATCGCTACTCGGAGACCGGCTACCAGGACTCGCGTCGCCGCGTGATGGCGCTCGGATACTTCGAACGCGTGGACCTCAGCACCGAGCCGGTGCCGGACCACCCCGATCAGATCGTGATCAACGTCGAAGTGGTGGAGCGACCGACGGGGACGTTCCAGATCGGTGCGGGTTTCAGCTCGGTCGAAAGCTTCATCGCGACCGCACAGATCCAGCAGCTCAACCTGTTCGGGCGAGGGCAGTCGCTCACGTTGCAGGCGCAGATCTCCGCACTGCGACAGATCTTCGCGTTGCGTTTCGTCGAGCCGTACCTCTTCGATTCGAACTGGTCGGGCGCGGTCGATCTCTACAACACGCTGCGCGTGTACACGGACTTCACCCGTCAATCGACGGGCGGAAGCATCTCGGTCGGCTACCCGCTGATCGGCACGTACGATCTGCGCCTCGCGCTTACGTACACGGGCGAAGCCGTGAGCGTTGTGCGTCGCGGCAACGCGGCGTTGCTGGGCGGCGGGCAGCCGTCGGTGTTGAGCAGCGACGTACCGCTCGCGAACCTGTTCCGCAACGGGTTCAGCAGTGCGATCGGCGCATCGCTCGTCGTCGACACGCGTGACAACCGCATGTTCCCGACGAACGGCATCTTCGCCCGCCTCGGCGTCGACATCGCAGACGACCCGTACACGGGCGCGTACAACATCTCGTACATCCGCTACAGCGGCTTCTTCCGGTTCTACTACCCGCTGTTCCTCGGCATCGTCGTGAAGGGCAACCTCACGGGCGGATTCATCTCGTCGCGTGACCCGCGCGGTGTGCCCATCGCAGAGCGTTACTTCCTCGGCGGTATCCTCGACGTGCGCGGCTACCGGCTCCGCACGATCGGTCCGCGTCTTCCCATCGCGGGGCGCGCCGACCCGAACGCCGACGTCGTCGCCAACGGCGTGAACATCGGCGGCAATCTTCAGCTCTATTACAACCTCGAGCTGGAGTTCCCGATCCTCGAGCGCATCGGCGTCCGCGGCGTGATCTTCACCGACGGTGGCAACGTCTGGAACACCGAGCAGCAGTACTGCAACGCGTCGGCGGCTTCGACGATCGACGTGATCAGCCCCTGCGGCGCCACGAACACCGACCGCTTCGTCGTGAATCCCTTCGCGATCCGTACGAGCTGGGGCTTCGGGCTCCGCTGGTTCTCGCCGCTCGGCCTGCTCCGATTCGAGTGGGGCTTCCCGTTCGGCCGCCTGCCGTTCGAAGAGCCGAGCGTGTTCGAATTCACCATCGGCAACTTCTTCTGATCGCGCATCACGAGCGGCGGCGCCGGCGTGACCGGTGCGCCGCCGCGTGAAGCGCTCGAATCACGGAGCGCTTACGCCAGGTCGATCGGCTTCGCCTTCCCCTGCAGCGTCGCGAGCAGCGCCTCCGCTTCGTACTTTGCTTCGACCTCGGGATTCGTTTTCAGGAACGCCTCGACGTGCCCGATCGCCTTGCGGTGCTCTCCCTTCGCCGCCAGCGTGAGCGCCAACAAGAAGTGCGCATCGGCGTCGCCCTTTTCGCCCGCGACTGTCAGCGCGCGCTCGCCGAGCCGGATTGCCTCGTCGAAACGACCCTGGTTGCGCAGCGAATGCCCGAGCCCGACCAGTGCGCCGAGATAGTCCGGCGCGTACTTCAGCGCCTGCTCGTACGCCTTTCGCGCCGCCTCCCAGTCTTCCTTCTCGTACTGCGCCGCCCCGCTGAAGTGATGCGCGTAGGCGTTGGTCGGGTCCTTGTCGAGCGCCGCCCCTAACTCCCGCAACGCACCCTCGCGATCGCCCTCTCGCAGCAACTCCACCGCCTCGTCCACAGCGTCCCACTGGGCATCGTGCCGATTGCTCTGTTTCACGGCGGCGAGAATGACATGTCCCGCCCGCTGCGCAGCATGCGATCCCTTGTCGCGGCACACACGCGCGTGCCAGATTTCGCCCTATGTCCAGTCAGCCGCATCCGACCGCCGCCCAGAACGCCGCACGCGACGCCCTCCACGCCAACGCCAATGGCGAACACGCGGGCGACGATCCGTCCCTGGCGGCCATCCGCGAAGCACGCGAAGCCTGGAAGCGCGGACCGGTTGCAAAGGCCACCGCGAAGATCGCTCCGCGTCTCGACCGCTTCACTACGCTCTCCGACGTCGAGATCCCCGACGTCGTCACGCCCGCCGACGCGCAGCGCGACTACCTTCGCGATCTCGGCCTCCCGGGTGAGTATCCGTACACGCGCGGCATCCAGCCCACGATGTACCGCGGACGCCTCTGGACGATGCGCCAGTTCGCCGGCTTCGGGACCCCCGAACAGACCAATCAGCGCTTCCGCTACCTTCTCTCGCAGGGGCAGACCGGTCTCTCCACCGCCTTCGATTTCCCCACGTTGATGGGTTACGACAGCGATTCGCCCCGCTCGCTCGGTGAAGTCGGGATGTGCGGCGTCGCGGTCGACACGCTGCGCGACATGGAGGTGCTCTTCGATCAGATCCCGCTCGACAAGGTCACCACCTCGATGACCATCAACGGGCCGGCGATCGTTCTTCTCTGTTTCTACGTCGCGCTCGCCGACACGCGCGGAATCGCCCGCACGCAACTCGGCGGCACGATCCAGAACGACTGCCTCAAGGAATTCATCGCGCAGCACGCCTGGATCGTCGGGCCGCGCCCCGCGATGCGCATCGTGACCGACACCATCGAGTTCGCCGCCAAGGAACTCCCGAAGTGGCACCCGGTTTCGATCAGCGGCTATCACATCCGCGAGGCCGGTTCGACCGCCGCGCAGGAACTCGCGTTCACCCTCGCGGACGGCATCGCGTACGTGCAGTCGGCGATCGAGCGTGGCCTCGATGTCGACACGTTCGCGCCGCGTCTCTCGTTCTTCTTCGACGTGCACAGCGATCTGTTCGAAGAGGTCGCCAAGTTCCGCGCCGCCCGCCGCATCTGGGCGCGCACGATGCGCGAACGGTTCGGCGCCAAGGTCGCGGAGAGCTGCAAGCTGAAGACGCACGCGCAGACCGCCGGCGTTTCGCTCACCGCGCAGCAGCCGTACAACAACGTCGCGCGCGTCGCGCTCCAGGCCCTCGCCGCGGTGCTCGGCGGCACGCAGTCGCTTCAC
>CBIHQZ010000816.1:0-3861 GCA_966212315.1 uncultured Myxococcales bacterium | reverse complement strand
TGTACACGGTGCTCGCGAAGCCATTCGACGTCGATGATGCCGTCGCGACGCTTCGCCGTGCGAGCCGTCTCCCGATCGTGGTGGTGCTCGACGACACAGCGAACGTAGCGGACTCGACGGCGGCCGCGCTCGAGGCCCAAGGCATTCGCGCCTGCGCCGCTTACGACGCGGAGTCCACGCTCGCTCTCATTCGCTCCGGTGAAGTCGACGTCTGCCTCGTGGACCTCGTGCTCGGCGACACCGACGGTGCTCGAGTCGTGCGAGACATCCTGTCCGTCGACCCGACGATCCGCTGCATCGCGATCTCGGGACACAATGTTCCCGACCTCCTGCGCGGCGTCGTCAGTGCCGGCGCGGTCGCGTGCATGCGCAAGCCCGTCGCGATTCCCGAACTCATGCGAACGATCGCGTCGGCGCGCAGTGCGACCCGGGGGCGCGCCGCGTGACCGGGCAAGACTCGAGACCGCCGGGCGCCGCGGACGCCATCGCGCCCGAAGTACTCACGGCACGACTCGCGTCGGTCCGCCACGACGTGCGGAACAAACTCGCGAGCATTCGCAACGCCGTGCACTACCTCCGCCGACGCGTGGAGAGCACCGACCTCGCCGAGCGCGATGTGCGGGTGGAGAGATTCTTCGCGCTCATCGAAGACGAACTTCGCGCGGTGGACACGGTGCTTACCGAAAGACTCGTGGTCGACCGCGGGGACCCCTCCGACGGCTCCACCTAGCGTGGATCGCGTTACGCGAGCAGATAGAGCAGCACGTAGAGCAACGCCCCCGTAACGAGCGAATACATCCACACGGGAAACGCGATCGTCGCCACCTCGCGATGCGCGCGCGGCGTCGACAAGAGACCCAGAAGCAGCGCGACGACGACGAGCGGAACGGCAACGACCGAGACCGGTTCGTGGGTGAAGAAGACCGCGAGGTACACGCCACGCAGTACGCCGTGCCCGTGAAACGGTCGGAATCCGAACAGGGCGAATCGAGCGACGAAGAGGGCAAGGAACAGCCCCGACGACGCGGTCGCCGCGATCATGAGTGCGCGGTGCGCCCGCACGTTCCGACGACGAATCGCGCGCCAGCCAAGCAACGCGCAGGTTGCCGAGGCCGCGCTCAGGATCCCGTTCGCGAGCGCGAGTTTCGCATTGAGGTCCACGTGACGGTCATGATGCGGACGGTCCGCGTCGCCGTCGAGCACGACAACGATCCTCGGAAAGGCGTCGGCACGGCTCCCCTTGTGACCGTGCTGCGCGCGAGGCGAACGAACGCGTTAGGTAGGACGCAATGAACAACATGCCGCGCGCGATCACGCCCCCCCACCCCGGGTCCCGTGCTGATCGAGAGGGAGTCGACGACTCGGCGAACTGGGCTGATGATCCGCGGCGTGGCGCCGCAAGGGAGCTTCACCGTCTCGCTCATGCGAGAACGGATATTCCTGGTGGAAGGTTGCGGGTTGATGACCCGCGACGCGGCCCGCGCCGTCCGCGCCGAACTCGATCGCTTCGCGGCGCTGCATCCACACGTCGATCGCGCGATCTACGACGGCACGAACGTAGACGGCTTCGAACACGGGCAGGCGATCGAATGGATCGTGTGGAGTCGCGGGCGCCCTCGCCCGTCCTGCGCGGTCGCGTTCGTAACGAGCATCCATTCCGCGATCGCAGCCTCCGCCACGCTGCGGGTGATGCTCCCGCGGCTTCGCTTCGCGGCGTTCGCGACGCGCGAGCCGGCGATCGCGTTCGTGTTGGACGAGCGCCGCGTCAGGCTGTGAGCCGCGCGCGACTGAGGAAGGCGGTTGCGATGTCCGCGGCGTCGAAGACGTCTTCGCTCCCGGCGTCAGCGCTTCATTGCCGCTTGCTGGCCATGTACGCACCCGCGTCGCCGACGGCCTCGTCCGGCGTTCGTCCTCGCTCGCGCGCGATGATGTACGCGGCATACCAGCTCGACCAATGATGCTTCGGCGCCGTCGCTTCGTATGCGCCGTGGTGCTCCTCCGCTTCGCGCAGCGCGTCCGTGAGCGACGCGATGTCGGGCGTGAATCCGCGTCCGGGCAGCCGCGCCTTCACCTCCTGGAGCAACCATTCGTTGCCGTCGGGATCCTGGAACGACGCCCAGTTGTTGTACGACTTGCCCGACGGATCGAGCCCCTTCGTGCCCGTGTGTTGGAACACGCCGTCGTGTCGCACTTCGGTCACGTCTGCGCCTCGGCGGATGAGATCGGCGCGCGTGGCCTCGATGTCGGAGACGACGAGCACGAGGTTTTGAAGCGGGCACGATGGCGCAGCGATGCCCTTGCCGAAGATCACGGAGCAGGGCGAGCCGGGCGGTGTCACCTGTACCGCGTGGAACTCGTCGCCGGCTCTGATGTCGGCGTCGACGCGCCACCCCAGCGACTCGTAGAACCGCTCGGCGCGATCCACGTCGGTGACCGGAATGACGACCACCTCCAGCATCGTCTCGGTCGGTGCCGTGCCGAGGCGCCTGGTCGTGGCTTGTTCATTGTGCGACTGCATGCTCATCGTGACCTCCGGGCTCGCGCGCGATGAATGACGTCGCATGCACGCACGCGTTCGCCGTTGCGACGTGGACGCCGAGCCACGCGAGGTCGACCTCGTCGCGCGCGTTCCCCCGATCGGGCGGGAAGCGAACACCGTGCCTGTGCAGAGCGCGTACGAAGTGAGTCGGGGACGGTCGTGCCCTCACACCCGCGGCATCTCCAGCACGAAACTCGTCCCGCGCGCGTCGCTGTACTCGAGCCGCAACTCGCCGCGGTGCGCGAGCGCGACCTGCGATGCGATGTACAACCCGAGCCCGAGTCCGGTCTTGCCCGGCCTGTTCGCCGCACCGCGCTTGAACGGCTCGAAGAGCGTCGGCACGAGGTCGGCCGCGATCGGCTCGCCCTCGTTTCGAACACGCAGAAACACGCGGTCGCCCTCGCGAAGGCCCATCTCGATCTGCACCGGCGTATCCGAGGGTGAATGCCGTAGTGCGTTCGTCACGAGGTTGTCGACGATCTGCGCGACGCGATCGGCATCCCAGCTGCCGCGGCACTCGCTCGCAACCGCGATCGTGACGCGCCGATCGGGGAAGACTTTCGACACTTCCTGGACGACCTCTTCGCAGACTTCGCGCAGGTCGACGGACTCGTCGCGATGAATCGGAATGCCTTCTTCGTTGCGAGCGCGCGCCGCATCGAGGAGGTGACTGATCAGACGCGCCGCACGCGCGGTGGCGCGATCGATCCGGGCCACGCCTTCGCGGAGTGAATCAGGGAGCCGGGCATCGCGGCGCAGCGACTGCGCGGTCAATTGCACCGCAGACAACGGCGTTCGGAGATCGTGCGAAAGCATCGCGACGAACCGCTCGCGCCACTCGGCTTCTTGTCGCAGTCGCTCGGCGCGGTCCTCGGCCTCTTTGTAGGCACGCGCGTTGTCGAGCGCGAGCGCGGCACGGTCGGCGAGGCCTGCAGCCACCGCGAGATCGCCCGGTTCGTACCGACGACTGGCGCGCGCGGAAATGAGTTTCAACACGCCGATCGGGCGCTCGTACACGACGAGCGGCAACAGCAAGAACGACACGGCGTGGATCCCCTCGAGCACCTGCCGATACTCGCGATCCGCACCGGCCAGCGCGTCGAGGAATTCGGACGTCACTTCGGTCACGATCATCGGCTCGCGAGCGGCGAGCACGCGCGCGACGGGGCTCTCGGGCGCCGAGGACGGAACGTGTTTTTCCGCCGCGCGTAGAAAATCCGTCAGCCCTTCCGCGGCTGCCATCCCCGCGCGATGGAACCGCCCCTCTGCGTCGACGGTGTCGACCATCGCGTAGTCCGCGAACTCCGGAACCATCGATGCGA
>CBIHQZ010000815.1:0-3867 GCA_966212315.1 uncultured Myxococcales bacterium | reverse complement strand
GCCCCGCACCATGGACACGCCCGCGTCCCCTCGCCCGCAGCTCACGCCCGAAGCCGCGTTCCAGCGCACTCTCCCCGAACTGCTCGCCATCCCGCGGGCGTCGCTCTTGCGCATGAATCGCGACCCGGACGATCTCGCCCCGACTGCGCTCGCGGCGGTTCAGCGATTGGCGCCGTACACCGAAGAACTCGTCGGTATCCTGGGCGGACAACCCCCGCCACTCGAAGCGCTCGAGACGCACGCGCTCGCGTTTCGCTTCGCGCATCGACGCTGGATCGAGACCTCGCACTCGTCGTCCGCGATCGGCGAGCCGTTGCGCGATGCGGTCGTGTGTCGCCGCCGGTTGCGGGTCGCCGTGCTCTGCCTCGAAGCATGGGAATCACTCGACGAAGGAACAGCCCACGCAGTTCCACGCGGGCGCGCCGCCGCGGGTCTTGCGAGCGAACTGCTGTCGCTCGTGCGCGTGCTGCGTCCACGGCTGGCGGAGATCGCACGGCACATGCCGCACGTCGACGCAGCGATGCTCGATGGCGCCGAGGCTCTGGCCGCGCGGATTCTCGAGGCCGCGAACACCGACGCCACGGCGCGGGAGATGAGCGCGACGGCATTCCGGCTCGATCGGCAGCGGGCTTTCACCGCTCTCGTCCGGACGTACGAAGGGATTCGCCGAGCGCTATGCCTGAAGCGCGGCGCGGAAATCGACGCATTGATGCCGCCGCTGCGACGTGGGTTTGCACCGCACTCGCGAACGAAGCGCGCTGCGCAGTGAAGAGCTGCGTCGCGCGAGCAATAAGGACCGAGTGGGCCTGCGGGGGATCGCTTCGTTTACGTTTACTTTACGTTTTCGGAGCGGGGCGGAGCCCGAAGCGGGGCGCTACGCGGGTGACGTCAGTTTGAGCCCCACGATCGAGACCACCAGCAGCGCGACGAACGCGACGCGCCACGGCGTCATCGCTTCGCCGAAGAGCACCACGCCGCCCGCCGTCGCGCCGACGACGCCGATGCCCACCCAGACCGCGTAGGCCGTGCCGATCGGGAGCGTACGAGCCGCGCGCGCAAGCATCACCATGCTGGCGACGATGGCGGCGCCGGTGACTGCGCTCGGAATAGGGCGGGTGAAACCCTGCGTGTACTTCAGCCCGAGCGACCAGACGACCTCGAGCAGACCCGCGATGACGAGAACAAACCAGGCCATGTGGAATCTCCACGGCCCGTCGTTCCTGCCTGGTACGGGTCGGCCTCGTCAGGGCTCGAAGTGAGCGGCGACTGGTCTAGCGCCCGGCGGTCGCCTTCGCAATCATGCCGCGCGTGGAGTTCGCGGCGGGTACCACCTCTCGAAGCGGGTCGCGCGTGGACTTCGCGGCGGGTACCACCTCTCGAAGCGGGTCGCGCGTGAACTTCACGACGGCTGCCAGCGCTCGAAGCACGTCGCGCCTGAACTTCACGTCAGTCCTCGTCGGATTTTGATGATCGAGTGCTTCCGGAAACTTCATCGCTGCTCACGGCGAACAGTGAAGTGCTCACGCAGAGTTCATCGCTGCTCACGACGATCACTCGAACAGCTCGCGGCAACTTCATCGCTACTCGCCACGAGCACTCGTACAGGTGGCGGCAACTTCATCGCTGCTCACCACGACCACTGGAACAGCTGGCGGCGACTTCATCGCTGCTCGCCACGACCACTGGAACTGCTCGCGGCAACTTCATCGCTGCTCTGTCGAACACTTGAACTGCTCGCAGGCGCTTCATCGCCGCGCGAACGAACACTCCCTCTGGAGCGGTGGCCACGAAATCATTCCGGCCCGCGCAACCTCCCGCCGCCGCCTCCGACAAGTGCGCCAACAACCCGTTCACGGAGAACGGGTCCCCGGAGGTTTGTCATGAAACGTTCATCGAAGAAGTCCCAGTCCATCACGCCGGTGCCCGCAGCGACCGACGACACGATCGGCACGCTCGACGTGCGCGACGATCGGTTCGCAAAAGCGTGCCACACCTATGCACCGCGCTACCGGGTGATCACGCCCGATCGCTACGTCGCCATCACGGTGGACGTCGCGGCGACGGCGACGGCCATCATCGCCGGCGGCACGCGCATCGCCCCGTACGCGAACCAGCTTCGCGCGCTCCCGTCGCTCGACGTGGACCTGGTGCTCGATCTCTCGAACATCGGCTACGCGATGTTCTACGTGAACCAGCTGACCGTCGGTGCCACCGCGAACCGCGACTTCGAGAAGAACGTCGCGCGCGCCACGGCGGTGCGCGAGCGCGTGATGGTCACCCTCGACAACCTGGTGGTGTTCGGGTTGATCGCGCCGGCCGCGGTGGCGGAGATCCGCGCCGGCACCGGCTACCGCGATCTCGCGGGTGACCTCGTGAGCGGCGTGCGCTTGATCGACGGCGTTCCGGCCGAGGTGCGCGCGCGGTTGCTGCTCACGAAGGAAGAATCGGACGAGGCGATCGTGCTCGCCGACAAGATCCTTGCGACGGTCGTGTTGCGCGAGCAGGGGTTCTCGATGGACGGCGTCGACCTGAACACGCAGCGGCAGCAGGCCTTCACCTTCGGCGTGGAAGCCTACGAGCAGGCGCGGCGCGCGATTCAGTACCTGCGCTTCGACGAGAAAGACGCCGAGGAGATTCTCCCCTCGCTCTTCGTGCGAAGCCCGCGTCGTGCGAGTGGAGAGGAGCCGGTGGTGGTGGTCGGACCGCCCGCGAAAGTGGTGGAGAAGCCCGCCGACAAACTGGTGTCGGTGCCGCAGTCGAATCCGTTCACGTCACCGATTCCGCCCGCGAAGAACGGTGGACCGTTCACCGAAGGGTGATGTGAACGAGTGCACTACCCCACGACGTCGGCGCCGCGCATCCCGCGGCGACGACGGCGTGCGAACGCGAGCGCCACCACGCCGCCCAGCAGCCCGACCGACGATCGCGACGAGCGCGTGCCGCCGACGGTCGAACACGAGCAGCCAGGGTTTCCGAACGATCCGCCCGTATCACCGGTCGCGTCGCGCGATGTGGCATCGGCGCGTGCATCCGTACTCGCATCACGAGCATCGCTCGCGACATCGTTCAACACGTCGACTCGCGGGACATCGACCGTGGACGCATCGTTTCGCGCCACGTCGGTGGCCGCGTCCATCGCGGCATCGGTCGTCGCGTCGACACGGTTTGCATCCATCGTGACAACGTCCGTCCCGGTGTCACGCGCGACGTCGGCGGTGGTCACGTCCGTGCCGCTGTCGACACGTCCCGCATCGGCGACGCCGGCGTCGAAGGGCGCGGTGCAATCGTTGATCGGCGAGCCACTCCAGCGCGGCATCGCCATCGGTGCGGTCGACTCGAAGTCCGCGGCGTTGTCGTCCGTGTCCACGCACCCCGCGCGACGGCGCTGCGCCGCGGTGATGTTTCCGCTCGGACCCGTCGCGGGACCGCTGCCCTCGAAGTACGTGGCCGCGGATCCGTAGCCGACCAGATCGACGATCGCAGCCGCGTTGCACGTGCTCGCCGTGCTGCAACCGAGCGCGGTCGTCCCGATCACGATCGCGACCTTGCCGGCGCTGCCCGAGAGATTCACGGCGGTGTTCGTGTGGTCCATGCCCGGAAGCGCACTGCCCGCCGTGCCGCCGGATGCGAGTTGAACGAGGAAGTAAGCGCCCGGCGCGACGGTCGCATCGGGAAGCGCGGTCACGCCGCTCGCCTGGAACGTTCCGGCGCTGCTCGCGTACTGGAGCGACAGCCCGCGCAGCGCGATCGGTCGGTTGCTTCGATTGAAGAGTTCGACGAAGTCGTTCGTGAACGCCGCGCCCGAATTGCCGCCCGCGCCGAACACCTGACTGATGACGAGCCCCACGGCGTCGATCGGTCCAGCGT
>CBIHQZ010000814.1:0-3873 GCA_966212315.1 uncultured Myxococcales bacterium | reverse complement strand
GGGCTGCGGGAACACGAAGATCATCCCGGCCATCTCGTCGAGTTCGCGTCGGAACATCAGCCCGCGTTCGCGCTCCGCCTCGTTGCGCTGCACTTCGACGCGGACCGCCACCGGCGGCTGCCCCGCGGTTCGCAGCACGACGTTCGGCCCCGTGAGTCTCCCGACCGAACTGCCGGAATTCCCACCGGTGGGTGGCGTGACTGTCTCTCCCTGCCCCGGATCGTTCGCAGTCGTCGTCGACGGCTCGGCGGGAGTGTTGCGCCGGCACGACGCGAAGAGAACGAAGGCACAGACAATCGCTGGGCGAAGCACGATGCGCGCGAACTAACGTCAGCTCGGGGAGCGTGTCAACCGAGCGATCCCACGGGTCAATCGACGCATGGGCAACGCGGGGTGCATTGCACTAGAGTCGCCGCCAGTGGAGGTACTCGTATCGCTCGTGGGGGCAGGACCCTGCGACCCGGCGCTGCTCACGCTCGCAGCGGTTCGTGCCCTCTCGCGCGCCGACGTCGTTCTATACGACGCGCTCGTGCATCCCGCGGTGCTGCGGCATGGGTGTTCGTCGGCAAGCGTGCCGGCCACGACGGTGCTTCGCAGGCCGACATCAACGCGATGCTGCTCGAACACGCGCGGGCGGGCCGCCGTGTCTGTCGATTGAAGGGTGGCGATCCGTTTCTGTTCGGCCGCGGCAGCGAAGAGGCAGAGGTGCTGGTCGCAGCGGGAATTCTCTTCGAAGTGGTGCCGGGCGTAAGTGCTGCGCTCGGTGCGACGGCGTACGCAGGGATCTCGCTCACGCATCGCAGTCTGTCGTCGTCGGTGGCGTTCCTGACGAGTTCGGAGCACGCATCGAAAGCGACGTCCGCGCACGACTGGCAGAAGCTCGCGACCGCGACGCAGACGCTGGTGCTCTTCATGGGTGTGCGGAAGCTCCGCGAGGAAATGGCGCGACTGATGGCCTTCGGTCGGGCCGCGGAGACGCCCGTCGCCGCGATCCAATGGGGCACGCGGGCGGAGCAGCGGGTGGTGACGGGAACGGTCGGGGACATCGCGGATCGAGTCGACGAAGCCGAACTCGGCGCACCGGCACTCGTCGTGATCGGCGAGGTTGCACGGCTGCGCGAGACGTTGCGCTGGTGGGATTCGCAGCCGCTCTTCGGAAAGCGGATCGTGGTCACGCGCGCTCGGGAGCAGGCGGGGTCGTTGATCGAGGCACTGGCCGAGCGCGGGGCGGACGGCGTGCTGTTTCCGGGGATCGCGTTCGAACCGCCGACCGATCCGCGCCCACTAGCGGCGTCGATCGAGCAAGTCGGCAGGTACGACGCGGTGGTGTTCACGAGCGTGAATGGCGTGCAGCGGTGGTTCGCGGCGCTCCATGCGGCGGGACGCGATGCGCGCAGTCTGGCGCGGGCGTGCGTCGTTGCGATCGGACCCGCGACGGCGGCTGCTCTCGCCGCGCAAGGGATCAGGGCCGACGCAGTACCTGCCGAGCATCGCGGCGAAGCTGCGGCCGAAGCGACGCTCGCAATGTTCGGCGACGGCGCGCCAGGAAAACGGGTTCTCCTCGCGAGGGCCGAAGTCGCGCGCAACGTCCTCCCCGACGCACTCCGCGCGGCCGGGTGCGAGGTCGAAATCGTTCCCGCCTATCGAACGGTCGCAGCGAGGGATCGTGACGTGGCCGCGCTGGTGACCTCACTACGCGACGGAACCGTCGATGCGATCACCTTCACCTCGAGTTCGACGGTCGAGTCGGTGTGCGACGCACTCGGCCCCGACGCCGCGTCCATGCTCGCACCGGTGGTGGTCGCGTCGATCGGCCCCATTACGTCGGACACCGCACGATCGCGCGGATTGCACGTCACCGTCGAAGCTGGGACATACACCGTCGACGGGCTACTCAATGCGCTCGAAGCGCACTATTCCCGCACACCATCACCATGAGCTTTCCGATCCAACGCCCTCGCCGCCTGCGGCGCACCCCTGCCCTTCGCAACCTCGTTCGCGAGACGAGCCTTGCCGCGAGCGACCTGATCGCGCCGCTGTTCGTCACGTACGGAAGCGGACGTCGCAAGGACATCTCGTCGATGCCCGGCCACGCGCAATTGTCGGTGGACCTTGCGGTCGAAGAGGCCAAAGCGCTGGCCGCGATGGGCGTCGGCGGCGTGCTGCTGTTCGGCATCCCCGAGCACAAGGACGAGCACGGCAGCAAGGCGGCGGATCCGAACGGACCGGTGCCTTCGGCGTTGCGCGCGTTGCGAAAAGCGCTGCCCGACATGGTTCTGATCGCCGATGTCTGCCTCGACGAATACACATCGCACGGCCATTGCGGCGTGCTCCGAACGCGCGCTGACGGCTCGGTCGAAGTCGACAACGATGCGACGGTCGCGCGCCTCGGCGAGATCTCCGTGCAATACGCGCGCGCGGGTGCAGACATCGTCGCGCCCAGCGACATGATGGACGGACGCATCGGGGTGGTGCGCAAAGCACTCGATGCCGACGGCCACGACGACACGATCATCCTCTCGTACGCGGCGAAGTACGCGAGCGCATTCTACGGACCGTTTCGCGAGGCTGCCGAGTGCACGCCGCAGTTCGGCGATCGCGCGGGGTACCAGATGGATCCGGGGAACGCGCGCGAGGCGGTGCGCGAGGTCGAACTCGATCTCGAAGAAGGCGCCGACATGATCATGGTGAAGCCGGCGATGTCGTATCTCGACATCATCAAAGACATCCGCGCGCGCGTGAACTTGCCGATCGTGGCGTACAACGTGTCGGGCGAGTACGCGATGATCCATGCGGCGGCGCAGCGTGGTTGGATCGATCTGCAACGCGCGGCACTCGAGTCACTCACGTCGATCAAACGTGCCGGCGCCGATCTGATCGTGACGTATCACGTGCGCGATGTGATCGACCGGATCACCCGCTGAAGCGCGCGCTCAGCGTCTGCCACGTGCGCTCGAACGTAGCGGCGTCCGCTTCGGTGTTCTCGGGTCCGAGGGTCACACGCAACGCAGCCGAGGCACGCCACGGTTCGTCGGGATACGTCGCCAGCATCGACGCGCTCGGTCCGGGGCGTCCCGACGAACACGCGGGTCCCGACGACACGCAGATGCCCTCCAGATCGAACGCGGCCACCAGCTCTTCGCCCGCCACACCGCGCATCGAGGCGTGACACGCGGTCGCAGTGCGCGGACGTTCGATCCCGTTCACGACGACCGAAGAATTCGCGCGCAACGCACGTTCGATCCGGTCTCGCAGCCCCGCGATACGCGGCATGTCGGCAAGCCGCCGCGGCACCGATTCCGCCGCGGCGCCGAATCCGACGATGCCCACGATGTTCTCGGTCCCCGCGCGGAGTCCCCTCTCCTGCCCGCCGCCGCCCGCGTCGACGCGAATCCGCGCATCGCCCGCCAGCCACGACGCACCGACGCCGGTCGGGCCGCCGATCTTGTGTGCGGAGAACGCCATCGCGATCGCGCCCGTACTCGGCGCATCGAGCGCCACTTTTCCGAGCGCCTGGACCGCATCGACGACCACCACGCCGCCGACCGCACGGACGGCGTCCGCGATCTCTCGCAGCGGCGCGATCGCCCCGGTTTCGTGCTGCACGAGCGAGATCGCGACCAGCCCGCCGTTCGTCGCTGCGAGTCGCGCGCAGAGCGCGTCGATTCGCTGCGCGCCGCCCGGCCCGCTGGGAATCACTTCGATGGGCACCGATCGGATCGCGGCCGCTCGCTCGCCTGCCGCCCGCAGCGCCGGATGCGCACCCGCGTCGACGAACACAGCACCGACGCGGTCGAGCCCGCCCGCGACGCCGGCGATGCACGTGTGCACCGCTTCGGTACCACCCGATGTGAACACCAACTCACGCGGTGC
>CBIHQZ010000813.1:0-3880 GCA_966212315.1 uncultured Myxococcales bacterium | reverse complement strand
CGGCGGAGGGGGCGGGGGCGGAGGAGGCGGCGGCGGAGGTGGTGCAGGACGCGTTGCGGAACGTTCGATCGCACCGCCGGCCGCGGCCTCGAACGAATCGTCGTGCACCTGTGTCTCGCTCCATCGCATGCGAAGCCGGTGCGCGCCGGGCGCGATGTAGAACTCGTCGTTGCTCTGCAACACGCCGTCGATCTCGATCTCGCATCCGTCGCAGGCGACGCGTATGCGAGCGACGCGCGGTGAGAGTTCGGACAGCGTTCGTTCGGCAAGGGTGCGCGCGCGCGAATCGTCCGGATAGCGCGTCTGCAAGCGGAGCGAGAGCGTCGCGGCACGCACGAGATTGCCGAGTTCCTCGATCTGGCGGTGCGCGCGGATCGCGCCCATGAGTGCGAGCATCGAAGGCGAGAGTCGATCGGCCGCTTCGAACCAGTTGGCGGCCTGCACGAAGTCGCGACGCATGTAACGCCGCGTGGCCTGGTCGTACGCCTCGGCCGCGGAACGCAAGTCGGCAGCGCTCGGTGCCGAACTCACGGCCGCTCCCGCGGGGGTCGCAGCGATGGGCGCCGACTGCGCGCGCGCGATCGCGGCGTTCGCGAGCGAAGCGCTCCCGCAGCAGATGGCAATCGCAGTCGCCGCACCGAAACGCATACCGTGGCGGCAGCGTGCGACGGCGCTGCGCACGGGGTCAAGAACACCGTGCGTGCCGGCAGATGACACCATCGTCGCGACGGACTACAACCCGCGGCGCAGGAGCCACAACGTCGTGATCACGCTGAAAAGCTACGTGTACGGGCAATGGATCGCAGGCACCGAGAAGCCGGCGACGCTGGTGAACCCTTCGACCGAAGAAGCGCTGGCCGAGGCGAATTCGAGCGGCGTGGACTTCGCGAAGGCGCGTGCGTTCGCGATCGAGAAGGGCGGGCCTGCCCTTCGCGCGATGACGTTCGCGCAGCGCGGCGAGATGCTGCGCGCACTGTCGAAAGCGATTCACGCGAAGCGCGATGAATTGCTCGATGTCGCCGTCGCGAATGGCGGCAACACCCGCAGCGACGGAAAGTTCGACATCGACGGCGCGGCCGGCACGCTCGCCGCGTATGCAGACCTCGGCGCGTCGCTCGGCGATGCGAAGTTCTTCGCCGACGGTGAAGCGATCTCGTTGGGTCGCACCTCACGCGTGGCGGGACAGCACGTGCTCACCCCGCGGCGCGGCGTCGCGGTGCACATCAACGCCTTCAACTTCCCCGGCTGGGGACTCGCGGAGAAAGCCGCGCTCTCGCTCCTCGCGGGCATGCCGTTGATCACGAAGCCCGCCACCGCGACGGCGCTGCTCTCGTTTCGCATCACCGAACTTCTCGTCGCGAGCGGTGCGCTTCCCGAAGGCGCGCTGCAATTCGTCGCCGGGAGCAGCGGTGACCTCGTCGACCGACTCGGTCCGCAAGATGTTCTCGCGTTCACCGGATCGGGCGACACCGGCGCGATGCTGCGCAGCCGACCGAACGTGGTCGCGCACTCGGTGAAGGTGAACATCGAGGCCGACAGCTTGAACGCGGCGGTGCTCGGCACCGACGTCGAACGCGGCGACGACACCTACCAGTTGTTCATCAACGACGTCGTGCGCGACATGAGCCAGAAGACCGGGCAGAAGTGCACAGCCATTCGTCGCGTGCTCGTCCCGCGCGCGCTGCTCGATGCGGTGCGTGAGGATCTCGCCGATCGACTCGCGCAGGTGAAGCCCGGGAATCCTGCCGTCGAAGGGGCCACGATGGGGCCGGTCTCGACCGCCTCGCAGTTGCGCGACGTCCGCGCCGGCATCGAGAAGCTCGTGGCCTCGGGCGCGAAGATCCTCGTCGGCGGCGCGAAACCGGTCGACGGAATCGGCTCGCCCGCAGGCAAGGGCTACTTCGTCGCGCCGACGCTGCTCACCAGCGACGACGCGACCAGCGTGCGCGCCGTACACGAGCACGAAGTGTTCGGCCCGGTAGCCACGGTGCTTCCGTACGACTCGCTCGCGCAGGCGATCGACGCGGTCGCGCTCGGTGGCGGCGGGTTGGTCAGCACCGTGTACAGCGAAGACCGCACTGTTGCCGGTGAACTCGTACTCGGGCTCGCGCCGTTCCACGGACGTGTCGCAATCGGCAGCGCGAAGGTCGCGGGCGCGTGGCTCGGACCGGGCACCGTGCTCCCGCAGTTGCTTCACGGCGGCCCCGGTCGCGCGGGCGGCGGCGAGGAACTCGGCAACTTGCGAGGCATGTCGCTGTATCTCCAGCGCACCGCATTGCAAGGCTACGGGCCGTTGGTCGAACATCTCGTCGCCGGGACGAAACGCGTCGGCTGAAAGAGGATGGGGGTCCGATGACGACAGCGTCGATGGAGATCGTTCCGGTCCCGTGCCTCACGGACAATTACGCGTACGTCGTTCGCAACGGCACCGATGCGGTCGTCGTCGATCCGAGCGAAGTGGGTCCGGTCGCGGCCACGCTCGAGGAACTCGGGCTCACCCTGCGCGCGATTCTCTGCACGCATCACCACCACGATCACGTCGGTGGTGTCGCCGGGCTGCTCGCGCGCTTCAAGGATGGCGTTCGCGTGTACGCGCACCCACGGGATGCGACGCACTTCGAAGGCGTCACCCATCGCGTCGACGACGGCGCGCGCTTCGTCGAAGCGGGCATTCCGTTTCGAGTGCTCCACGTGCCGGCCCACACGCTCGGCGCGCTCGGATACATCGCCGACGAACGCGCGGTGTTCACGGGCGACACCATGTTCGTCGCGGGGTGCGGTCGGCTCTTCGAAGGAACCGCGGCGATGATGCATCGCGCGCTCTGCTTCGGATTCGCGAAGCTCGCGGACGACACCCAGGTGTTCCCCGGCCACGAATACGCGGAGAAGAACCTGCGTTTCGCGAGCGAGGTCGAGCCCCGCAACACCGAGGTCCGCGCGCACCTGCTCCGCGCGATCGAGCGTCGGCGTGCGGGGTTGTTCTGCATCCCGTCGACGATCGGTGTCGAGAAGGCGACCAATCCGTTCTTGCGCGTGGCAGCAGCCGAAGTGCAGGCCTTCGCGAAGGCGCGCGGGGCGAAGACGAACGACCCGGTCGATGTGCTCGCCGCCGTTCGTCACGCGCGCGACAAGTACTGACGCGCGTGCTGTCGCACCGGCGAGCGCGCACGTACAATCGCGATCGTGACCCTCGCCGACACCGTCCCGAATACATCTCTCGATGCATCCTCGCTGCGTGCGCTTCTCACCGAATGGACGACGCTGAACGGGCAGTCGCCGACGACGGATCGCGACGCATCGATCAAGGCGCTCGCGCACAAATTGGTCGCGCATCGTGCGCGTCTCTTCGCCGCCAACGCGAAGCTCCAGGCCGACGCACCGAGCGACGACGACGCCGCGACGATCGGGCAGATGGACGCGAATCAGCTCGGCATCAAGGCCTGCACCAACGCGCTGACCGAGATGGTCGCGGTGCTCGGCCACGCATCGATTCCCGCGTGAGTACTTACGGCGGCGACGGCTGACAGACCGCGCCCTGCACGCACACGTTCGACCCGGTGCACGGCGGTTCGCAAGTCGGCACGCAGTAGCCTTCTTCGCAGCGCGACGTGCCGGCACAGGGCGGGTCGCACGCGGACCCGCTGGGGCTGCGATCGCGCTCCAGATAGCGCACCGCCACACCGCCGCACGAGAACCCGCCGCTGCACGGCGACGGAACGTTGTTCACGCAGGTCACGCCCGCCACGCCCGAGTAGCCCTGTTCCTGCGCGGCGATCGTGAGACGCGATCGCACGTCGGCCTCGAGCGCAGGCGGGCGACCGACCTCGTTGCAGAGCATCGCAGTGAGCCGGCGGCTCTCGACGTACGAGTGCCCAGCCGT
>CBIHQZ010000812.1:0-3880 GCA_966212315.1 uncultured Myxococcales bacterium | reverse complement strand
CTGCATGGTTCGACACCGCTCTCGCGCTTTCGCGCGAGAGCTTGCTCACCACGAAACGGCTCCATTCCTCGCTGCATGGTTCGACACCGCTCTCGCGCTTTCGCGCGAGAGCTTGCTCACCACGAAACGGCTCCATTCCTCGCTGCATGGTTCGACACCGCTCTCGCGCTTTCGCGCGAGAGCTTGCTCACCACGAACGGGGCTTCGGCTTGCTCACCACGAACGGGGGTCGGCACCGCTCCCACGCTTTTGTGCACGAGTGCACCGCGAAGGAGATGCAGCGGGTTTCTGGCCGCGTACGGATGCAAACCGTACATTCACGCGATGTTCGACGAAGACGCGCCGAAAGACCCGCTCGCCGCCGATCTCGCGGCGTTCGCGACGTTTCTTCAGCACGAGCAGCGTTCGTCGCCGCGGACCGTCGAGCACTATCTCCGCGACCTCGAAACACTCGCGGCGTTCGTCCGCAAGCATCGCAACGGCAAGGCCACGATCGGTGACATCTCGCTGATCGTGCTGCGCGGATGGCTCGGTGATCGCGCCGACGGCCGCAAGGGATCGACGCTCTCGCGCAACGTCTCGAGCGTCCGTTCGTTCTTCCGGTGGGCGCGTCGCATCGGCCGCATCGAGAAAGACCCGAGCGCACTGCTTCGCGCGCCGAAGGTTCGCAAGCCGCTCCCCGCGGTGCTCTCGATTCCCGACGCCTCGCGTTTGATGGACGCGCCGCCCGAAGTGCAGGCCACGCCCCGGACGCGCCGTCGCGGTGAAGCAGCCGAACGCGAGCGACTCGGTCTGCGCGATCGCGCGATGCTCGAGATGATGTACGGCTCGGGTCTTCGCGTGAGCGAGACCGTCGGACTCGATCTGCGCGATGTCGATCTTCGGGGGCGCACCGCGCGGGTCCACGGCAAGGGATCCAAGGAACGCATCGTTCCGATCGGACGCGCCGCGCACGAAGCGCTTTCGGCGTACATCGGCGTTCGCACGCTGTTCCGACATCCGCGCACCGGCGTGCAGCACCCGACCGCGTTCTTTCTCGGACGCACCGGCACGAGACTCACCACGCGGCAGGTGCAATACGCGGTGGCCGCCTACGGACAAGCCGCGACGGGTCGCCCCGATGTTCATCCGCACATCCTTCGTCACGCGTGCGCAACGCATCTGCTCGATGGAGGCGCCGACCTTCGGATGATCCAGGAACTGCTCGGGCACGCGAGCGTGACGACGACGCAGCGATACACCCACGTCTCGATGCAGCAGATCATGTCGGTCTACGACAAGGCCCACCCGCTCGCGAAACCACGCTCGGGCACGTGACTGATTGACATCCGAGGGGGCGCTGCTTAGACCGCGCTCCCATGGAAATCATCCACGCGACGACGATCGTGGCCGTGCGCCGCGACGGACGCGCGGCGATCGCGGGCGACGGTCAGGTCACACTCGGCAACACCGTGGTGAAGAACACCGCGAAGAAGGTGCGGCGCATCGGCGACGGGCAGGTGGTCGTCGGATTCGCGGGGGCGGCGGCGGACGGCTTCACGCTGTTCGAGCGACTGGAAGCGAAGTTGAAAGAGCATCGCGGCCATCTCGCGCGCGCGTGCGTCGAACTCGCGAAAGAATGGCGAATGGATCGCGTGCTGCGCCGTCTCGAGGCGATGCTCATCGCGATGGATGCGAAGTCGACGCTCTTGATCAGCGGGACGGGCGATGTGCTCGAGCCCGACGAGGGATGCGTTGCGATCGGGTCCGGTGGTCCGTACGCGCTCTCGGCGGCAAAGGCTCTGCTCGCGCATTCGCAACTCCCGGCCGGGGAGATCGCGCGCGAGGCGCTGCGTATCGCAGGCGAGATCTGCATCTACACGAACCAGTCGATCACCGTGGAGGAGATCGGATGAGTGACGTTCGCAACCTCACGCCGCGCGAGATCGTGTCGCGGCTCGACGAGAACATCGTCGGTCAGCAGAAGGCGAAGCGCGCGGTCGCGATCGCGTTGCGCAATCGATGGCGGCGTCAGCAGGTCGGACCGGATCTGCGCGACGAGATCCTGCCGAAGAACATCATCATGATCGGGCCGACGGGCGTGGGAAAGACCGAGATCGCGCGACGCCTCGCGAAGCTCGCACATGCGCCGTTCGTGAAGGTCGAAGCGTCGAAGTTCACCGAGGTCGGCTACGTCGGACGCGATGTCGAATCGATGATCAAGGAACTGGTCGATCTCGGCGTGCACATGGTGAAGCAGGAGGAACTGCGCAGCGTGGAGCGACGTGCCGAGGGGGTGGCGGAAGATCGTCTGCTCGCGCTGCTCGCGGCGCAGCATCGCGATCTCGGCGGCGACAAGGCTTCGCTCCGCGAGTCGTTCCGTCGCGGTGATCTCGACGACAAGTATCTCGAGATCGACGCCCACGAGACGTCGGCGCCGCCGTTCGTGAGCGTGCTCGGCGGACAGCCCGGGATGGACTCGATCGGGCAACAGCTCTCGGAGATGTTCAAAGGCTTCCCGGGCGCGGGCGGCGCAGCGAAGAAGAAGAAGGTGAAGGTCACCGAGGCCTTCACGCAGTTGCTGCAGGAAGAGTCCGCGAAGCTGGTCGATCAGGAAAAAGTGCTGCGCGAGGCCATCGCCCGCACCGAGCAGCACGGGATCGTGTTCATCGACGAGATCGACAAGGTTGCGTCACGCGACGGCGCGCGTGCGGGCGGGCCCGATGTCTCGCGCGAAGGCGTGCAACGCGATCTTCTCCCGCTGGTCGAAGGGACGACGGTGCAGACGCGCCACGGCCCCGTGAAGACCGATCACATTCTCTTCATCGCGGCCGGCGCGTTCCATGTCTCGAAGCCGAGCGATCTGCTCCCCGAGCTGCAGGGGCGTTTTCCGATCCGCGTCGAACTCGAGGCCCTCACGCGCGACGACTTCGCGCGCATCCTTCGCGAGCCGAAGAACGCGCTGCTCAAGCAGTACGTGGCGCTGCTCGAGCCCGAAGGCGTGACGCTGTCGTTCACGGACGATGCGATCGACGCGATCGCGGACATCGCCGCGGAAGCGAATCGTCGCAACGAGGACATCGGCGCGCGCCGGCTTCACACCGTGCTCGAAGCGCTGCTCGAAGATCTTTCGTTCGCGGCGCCCGATCTCTCCGCCGAGCATCGCGTCGTCGCGATCGACGGCGCGCAAGTGAAGGCGAAGCTCGAGCCGATCCTGCGGAACGAAGACCTCTCCAAATACATTCTCTGAAGCGCGCTCCGTCGTCGCAGTCACCACGCAGCGCTCGACGCGTTCGCCGGCGATAAACGCACCGTGCGCGCGCGCACCCTCGTCGCGCAGCGCGTGCTCATCCGCCACGCCCCCTCGCGCACGCTTCTTTCAATACATCGTCGCGGCTCGCGATCGCGCGCAGCTCGGAAACAGGAGCCGCATCCGTGACGAAACGTTCTTTGGCCTTGTTCACGATCACCGTCGCCGGAACCCTCGCGCCGCGCCTCGCGCTCGCGCAGCAGGCCGATTGGACGCCGCCGCCGAATCCGTACAACGGCGCGTCGCCGCAGACTCCCGCGATCACCTCGCCGGGGCCGGCACCGAGCAACGTGGAGACGTCGCGCACCGGAACGCCGAGCAGCGCCTCGACCGCGACGACCGCGAGTGGCGCGCCCAGCGATTACACGTCGTACGCGACGGCGCGCGAGACGCCGCCCGTGCAGCCGCGATGCACGCCGCGCATCATCATTCCCATCCGCGGTCAGCTCGGCCCCGATGGTTCCTATCGCGCGACGCGTGCGCCGACGACGCCAACCGCAGTCGGTGGTGGCCCGTGCGTGGAGTCCACGACGTCGTCCTCGTCGGCGCCGCCGCCTTCGACATCGTCCGCTGCGCCGATGGCACCGCGTC
>CBIHQZ010000811.1:0-3888 GCA_966212315.1 uncultured Myxococcales bacterium | reverse complement strand
GGGCGAGTGAACGAAGCGATCGCAGCGATGGGGAGGGGTCTGCGCGACTGCGCGGTGATGGGGTGACCTCTGCGCGACCGCGCAGCGATCGCCGACGTCCGCGGGCTCCCTCAAGCCCGCTGAAAATTCGCGACCAGCATCTCCACCAGCGGCCCCCACAGCTCGCGCGGAAAGTCGTGCCCCATGCCCTTCAGCACTTCGTGACGCGCATTCGGAATCGCCCGCGCCGTCGCTTCGCCGCCATCGGGCGCGATGAGTCGGTCTTCGTCGCCATGCACCACCAGCGTCGGCACCTTCACGCCGCGCAAACGCTCGGTGCGATCCGCCGCGCCGAGGATCGCCGCGAACTGGCGCGCGCCCCCCGCAGGATGAAACGCGCGATCGAATGCCCGCCCCGCACGCGCCCGCACCACGTCGGGATCGGTCGGTAGCGAACGCGAACCGAGCACGCTCGAGACCTCGACCGCGCGCGCAACGTACGCATCACGCTCGGTCGGCGGCGGAACGAACAGCACCGCAAGTGCTTCGGGCGCGGCTTGTCCCACGCTGCGATCGCCCGTGGTCGACATGATCGACGTGAGCGAGAGCACGCGCTCGGGGTGCTCGAGCGCGATGAGCTGCGCGATCATTCCACCCATCGACGCGCCGACGATGTGCGCGCGTTCGATGCCGAGCACATCGAGCAGCCCCACCGAGTCGCGCGCCATGTCCTCGAGCGAGTACGGGACGGTGCTGTGATCGCCGCCCATGATGGCCGGGATCTTCGGCAGCCCGTGGGCATCCATCTTGGTGCTCAGCCCGACGTCGCGATTGTCGAAGCGCACCACGTGATAGCCGTGCGACGCGATCATCTCGCAGAACTTCTCGTCCCACCCGTGCATCTGCATCGTGAAGCCCATCACGAGCAGCACGGTGGGATCGGTCTTCGTTCCGAACGTTTCGTACTCGAGTTCGATCCCGTTGCTCTGTGCACGTGGCATGCGCCGAGAGTGGCCAGCGCGCGACGAGACGGTCAAGCACCGCGCACCGACCGCGCCCCGCACTCGCGGCTTGACGCCGATCGCACCCGCGCCTCGAATCACGCCCATGGATTTCTCGACCCCGCCCGACCTCGACGCCACGCTCGCTCGCTTCCGTGACTTCATGAAGCGCGAGGTCTTTCCGCTCGAAGAAGCGATGGCCGCCGCCCACGGAAGTTTCGCCGCGATCCTTCCGCAGCTCGAAGCCGCTCGTTCGAAAGCGCGCGCCGCGGGGCTCTTCGCACCGCAGCTCCCGAAAGAGCACGGCGGCATGGGGCTGCCGATGATGTCGCACGCGCGCGTGAGCGAAGAACTCGGACGCAGCCCGCTCGGTCACTTCGTCTTCAATTGCCAGGCGCCCGACGCGGGGAACATGGAGATCCTCATGCAGTTCGGCACCGACGCGCAGAAGGAACAATGGTTCCGTCCGCTCGCGGCCGGGCAGATCCGCAGCTGCTTCTCGATGACCGAACCGAATGCCCCCGGATCGAACCCGACCTGGCTCGAGACGCGCGCGATCGCCGATGGCGACGACTACGTGATCAACGGCCGCAAATGGTTCACCACCGCCGCCGACGGCGCGCGCTTCGCGGTGGTGATGGCGGTGACGAATCCCGACGCGCCGCCGCACATGCGCGCGAGTCAGATCATCGTCCCCACCGACACCCCCGGATTTCGCATCGTGCGAAACATCTCGGTCATGGGTCACAGCGGCGATGGATGGGCGAGTCACTCGGAAGTCGATTACGTGAACGTGCGAGTGCCGCGCGCCAATCTCCTCGGCAGCGAAGGCGCGGGCTTCCTGATCGCGCAGGAGCGGCTCGGCCCCGGGCGTATCCATCACTGCATGCGATGGATCGGCATCTGCGAGCGATCGTTCGAGTTGATGTGCCAGCGCGCCGCGACCCGCGAGCTGTCGCCCGGAAAACCCGCGGGGCACAAACAGACGATTCAAACGTGGATCGCCGAGAGCCGCGCCGAGATCAATGCCGCGCGTCTCATGGTGCTTCAGGCCGCGTGGAAAATGGACAAACACGGCGCGCACGAAGCCCGCGAAGAGATCTCGCTCATCAAGTTCTACGTCGCGGACGTGATGCTTCGCGTGGTCGACCGCGCGATCCAGACGCACGGCGCGCTCGGACTCACCGACGACACGCCCCTCGCCTGGTTCTATCGGCAGGAACGCGCGTCGCGGATCTACGACGGTCCCGATGAAGTGCACAAAGCCGTGGTCGCCAAACGCATCCTCAAGAACTTCGGAGTGCAGGTGGGATGAGCGACGAGAAAGCATCGCTGATCGACGGCACACGCGCCGTTCGCGCCGGCGAAGAACTCGATCTCGTCGCGCTCGAGCGCTACCTCGCCTCGAGCGTCGCGGGTGCGAGCGGGCCCGTCACCGTCGAGCAGTTCCCGAGCGGGCATTCGAACCTCACGTATCTCGTGCGCGCGGGCGATCTCGAACTCGTGCTGCGCCGTCCGCCCTTCGGCAACCGCGTGAAGACCGCGCACGACATGGGGCGCGAGTACAACATCCTCTCCAAGCTCCACGCCGCGTATCCGCCCGCACCGGAACCGCTCGCCTACTGCACCGACGAGTCCGTGCTCGGCGCGCCGTTCTACGTGATGCGGCGAATCCGCGGGATCATTCTCCGACGCAAGATTCCCGACGCACTCGCCGTCACGCCCGAACGCGTGCGCGCGCTGTGCGAGTCGTTCATCGACAACCTCGCCACGCTGCACGCGGTCGACTATCGCGCCGCCGGACTCGGCGATCTCGGCAAGCCCGATGGCTATTGCGAACGGCAGGTCTCGGGCTGGACGAAGCGCTATCACGACGCGCGCACCGACGACATCGACGCGGTCGACCGCATCGCCGCCTGGCTCGCGGAGCGCATTCCGAAAGAGTCCGGCGCGACGCTGATCCACAACGACTACAAGTTCGACAACCTCGTGCTCGATCCGAACGAGCCCACGCGCATCATCGGCGTGCTCGACTGGGAGATGTCGACGCTCGGCGATCCGCTCATGGATCTCGGCACCACGCTCGGCTACTGGGTGCAGGAAGACGACCCCGAGCCGATGAAGATGCTGCCGTTCGTGCCGTCGAATCTACCCGGTGCGATGACCCGCGCCGAACTCGCCGCGCGCTACAGCGAACGCACCGGCCGCGCGGTCCACGACCTGCGCTTCTACTATTGCTTCGCGCTCTTCAAGACCGCCGTCGTCGCGCAGCAGATCTACGCGCGCTACCACCGCGGGCTCACGAAGGACGAACGCTTCGCCTCGATGATCATGGGCGTTCGTCTGCTCAGCGAACGCGCGGTACAGGTCGCCGACGGCGCAGTCTTCTGATCGCGTTCAGCGCTTGCGACGACGCCGCGCGAGCGGCACCACGTTCTTCGGCGGAACATCCGCGGTCGATGTCACCGGCTGCGGTGAGAGCTTTCCTTCGTCACCAGCCATGATCCGCGCCTGCAGCAGTTCGCCGCCGTGCCGCTCCCATCGCCACTCGCGCCCTTCGTCGGGAATCATCGCGCGCACGCGTCCCTGCCGCCCGCGCGGATCGTTCGGGTCGACGCCGATGCACTCCACCTCGCGAAATCCGGCGCGCCGCAGGGCTCGTTCGTGACCGACCACCACCCGCTCGGCCACGCCCGTCAGCGCACCGGGCCCTTCGATGCTGAGCACGCTCGGTCGCCCGCGCGCCGCGCTCACGTCGCCGAAGTGCACTTCCGCGCGCAGCGCATCGCGGATCTTCTCGACGACCGTTCGATGTCCGAACAGCTGCATCGAGGGGTTTGTTAGCACACGTTGCGGCCGGTGCGATGTGGCACCGGGACCTCAGTGACGGAACACGTCGCGGATCGCG
>CBIHQZ010000810.1:0-3892 GCA_966212315.1 uncultured Myxococcales bacterium | reverse complement strand
GAAGCTTCGGACCAGTGCGCTGACCACCAGGTCGATCAACAGGATCACGAAACTGCCGATCGCCGCGCCCGCGAACCAGAGCCCGCCCGTGACCAGCACCGGTGCGCACATCGCGCCGCCGATCGACGAGAGTGCCGCACCGACGACACCGCCCGCGCCGACGATGGCGACAGCGCCGACGAGCGGCATGAGCGCGCCGATGGCGAGGCGGGTCGCGATGCGAGACCGGCGGAGCGCGTCGAAGCACCGCTCCTCGAGCCATGCGAAGAAGAACACGCTGGCGACGAGTGCGACGACGAGCGCGGCGTTCGCGAGCGATTGAACGACGGACGCGTGCACGAGTTTCGCGGCGATACTCAGCGCCACCAGCGGCGCGCTCGCATACAGCGTCCATCGCGGGAGCGGTCGCACCGGGCGCGCGTCGGCACCGAGCACGCGGCGGCGCTGGATGGTGGTGGATTCAGCGGCGAGCGTCGTCGAAGGCATCGTCTCGACGTACCGCGATGTCGCGCCTTCCCGCCAGAGGCGGCCCTGCAATGCTCGCTCACTCGATCACGGTCGGGCGTACCCTCGCGCCATGCCGTTTCTCGCCGAAGCCCGCGAGTTCATCCCCGCCCCGCTCGATGTGTGCCTCGCGATGCTGCGCGACTTCGATTCGTGGACGCGCTGGATGCCCGATTCGTTTCGTCCCGTCGCCGGCCCCTCGCATGCGCTCGTCGAAGGCGATCGCATCGCGGTGCGTATCCGTGGCGTGCCCGGTGTCGCGAAGATGGCCATCGCGCGGTACGTCCCCGGTCGAACGCTTGCGTGGAGCGGCGGCGTGCCGGGCGTGTTGTCAGCGGTGCACGCGTTTCACTTCGAAGCGCGCGACGGCGGCACGATGGTGCATTCGGAAGAGATCTGGCGCGGCGCCCTCTCGCACGTCGCCCCCGTCGCGCAGCGCGTACGGGTGCAGGCCGAGCAGGTGGGCCGCGATCAACTCGCGGGACTGGCGCGCGCGCTGCGTGAAGCGCGCTGAGTCAGGCGATCAAGGGCACGCGTTCGTCGACGTGCGGGTGGTGCCGGTGGTGATCGCGCCTTCGACGAAGTTGAACGGTCGCGACTGACACCACCAGATCCCGCAGTTCGCCTGCACTTGCACGTGCACGTGTGGACCGGTGCTGTAACCCGAGTTGCCCGAGAGCCCGAGCACGTCGCCTTGCGCGACGCGTGCGCCGACCGTCGCCATCGGTCGGCTCAGGTGCATGTAGAGACCCACGGTGCCGTCGTCGTGTCGCACTTCCACGGTGTTGGCGAAGTTCGCGCACGAGGAACCACCCCCGTTGGCGCAGCTCGATCCCGGCGGCGAGACGAAGCGCACGCGGAGCACGGTGCCGCCGCGAATCGCACGCACACGCGTTCCGATCGGCACCGCGAAGTCGTACGCGTATTCGTCGTTGCCGTCGTGATTCGAGGTGTGGTTCCCGTTCGAGCAGCGCGCGGAGTAACCGCAGTCGAGCGGCAAGCGGTAGTTCGACGCGGTCTCGCAATAGTCGGGCGTGCCGGCCGGCGCTTCGTGACACGCATGCGGACACATCTCGCGCACGGTCCACACGCCGCCGGGGCAATAGAGAATGTCGTTCTCGTGCTCGGGAAGAAGCGGGATGCGGCAGTGCATCGTCGCGGCCACGTCGGCGGCTCCCGATCCGCAGTACGCCGACTGCACGAAGCACGGACACACCGGCAGCACGCAGGCGTCGTTCAACTCGGTCGACGCTTCGTCGTATGCGCACGAACCGGTGCACGCATCCGCGACACGCCAGGCGCCGTCTTCGCAGGCGAGCAGATCGTTCGCGCCAGCGCTCACACCGAGCGTGCATCCCTGTGCGGTCGCGAGGGCTCGCGCGCGCGCGCCGCAGTACGGGCCGTCGCCGAGAAAACAGGGGCAGGCCGCGTTGCCGTCGGTCTGCGCATCGACCGGCGCCGTCACATCGGCGGCATCCATTGCGTCGCGGGCGTCCGCCGCTGCGTCGTTGGCGACGATCGCGTCGACGGATACGTCGGTGGACTCCGCGTCGCGGGTTTCGGTGCCACCGCCACATGCGAACAATGCGATCGAGAAGCAGACGACGAGGGACGCGGTACTGAATCGAGGGAGCATCGCCACAGGGTATCGGCGCGCGCGCGATGGATCCATCGCGATGGTGTGGCGTAGCCATGCGCCACACGGATTGCACCGCGGACCTTTACCGCATCGCGGGGCCTCTGCCGTCGACACACGCGCGCAGCAGCTCGGGCGCATGTCTCAGCAATGCGTCGACGAAAGCGCCGTCGAACGTGGTGCGCGCAATCGAGTAGCGCAGTTCGCCGTCGCGTATTTCGATGATCGCAGGCCACTTCGCACGCACCATGAATTCGCACAGCGGACCGGGGATCGACGCGGCGGCGATCTCGTCAGAACCCGCGTGCACGCGAAAGAGCCGGTCGAACTCCGCGTGCCCGACGAGGCGGTCTTCCGCGGATTCGAAGCCGGCCAGTGTGCCGAGCACCCACGCCAGACCGCGCAACGCTACGAAGGGCGGGATCCATCCGACGATGTCGAGTGCGCGCGCGAATCGCGACCATGCGCGCGGCTCGGGATAGAACACCGCACATCCCGCGATGCGCGGATGGCGAAGGATCACGACCGCATGCAGCGACGTGCTCGAACCGCCGCCGCCGCCGCCACGCCCGTCCGCGCTCGAGCTGCCTGCGAGGGTCGAGGCGTAGTCGACGATCATCGCTTCTGCGTCGTCGATGCGCCCGCGCGCGACGAACACGTCGCTCGTCGGGACCGGAAATGCCCACGGCAGCGCCTCGCGAAGGGACTGGCGCGGAGACGTTTCGACCTCGAAGTCTTTGGCGAGCAGTCGCTCGACGCCGTCGTTGCGTTCGATCGCCGTCATGCGCGACGCTCACTCAACGCGGCGCGCACGCGCGCAGTCCGAACGCCGCCCCCTGCGGATCATCGCACACGACCACGCGATCGCCGTTCGGCAGGGTCATCGGTTCGAGCACGATCCCGCCGGCGGCCCGCACCTTCACGATCACCGGTTCGATCGACTCGACGCGAAACTGAAACAGCCAATGCGGATGGACGCCCGCGCGGCCTGCGATGTCACCCATCGATCCCACGCTCGCGCCGTCACGCTGCCAGCCGAACTTGCGAAACACACCGTGCGCACCGAGGTCGACGCGTTCGGTGAACGCCCACCCGAAGAGCGCGCCGTAGTCCTCGATCGCGCGATCGACGTTCGCGGTGTTCAAGCCGTGCCAGGCGATGTCGTCGCGCACCGGGGTAGACGCATCGCGCGTCGTGATAGCCACGATCGCGCCGCCTGGATCACGCACGATCGCCGCCGGCTCGCCGTTCGCGGCGACGCGGCTGGGACCGAGTTTCATCGCACCGCGCGCGATGAAGGCAGCGACCGTCTGCTCGACGTCGTCGACCGCGAGGTGACCGAGCCAATGCGGCACCGCGCCGCGAGCGATGGCCTCGGCTGGCAGCGTCACGACGTCGTTGTCGCGCGTGCCGAGGATCGAGTCGTAGAACGCTCGCGCCGCGCCGACGTCGGTCGTGCGGAGTTGGTAACGAACGAATCGATGCATCGGCGACCCGGCGCGACGCGCGCTCTCAGTGCCGTGCAGCCGGGTGCGCCGGCGTGGTCGGCCGAGCGCCGCGGCCGCGTGCACGAACAGGGGCGGGCGGTTGGAACATGATCGGATAGATGAACTGCAGCGAGCCGCCCTGCGGCTGCGGAAACGTCGTCTGACGAAGCGTGTCGGCGACGCACGTTGCGACTTCGGGCGCGTCGGCCATGCCATACGCCGCGGCTTGCGTGACGTGACCATCGCGGCCGAGGGTGAAGGCCAT
>CBIHQZ010000809.1:0-3892 GCA_966212315.1 uncultured Myxococcales bacterium | reverse complement strand
TTGAACAGCGTCACGCCGCCGAGCAAGCCCTGCCCGAGTCGTTCGCGAACCACGTCCGGCAGCGTCGTCCCCTCGAACCCGCCCACGATTACGCCGCCTGCCCACTGCGCCAGCTCGCTCATCGCGTCTCAACTCCCGTGCTCGCACCGTCGAACAACGATGGTTTCGCATGTATCGCAAACCCGCCTGGAAGTAATGTTCCAAGCATTTTCTCACGCATGTCCGATCAGCCGTATCGCGAGGCTCGCATCGCGCGCATCGAACCCGTCGCGCGCGAACAGAGTGTCCTCGCACTCGAACACGATCCCGTTCTCGAGGCGTCGTACGCGCACCCCGGGCAGTACTGTCAGCTGCGCCTCGGCCACGAAGCATCCGCAGGTCACTTCGTGCTGATCGATCCGCCCGGCAGCGGCCCCGCACGCTTCCTCCTCCGCAGCGGCGGCGAGACGGCCGATGCGCTGCGACGCGTACACGCCGGAACGAAGATCCACGTGCGCGGTCCGCTCGGCCATGGATTCCCCGTCGAGAAGGCGCACGGACGCGACGTGCTGCTCGTCTCCGCGGGCTCGGGCATCGCGGCGATCCGTCCTGTGTTGATGGCGCTCCGACCCTACGACGCGCGCAAGATCTGGCTCTATCACGGCACTCGTACGCTCGAGCACGTCGCGTTCGCGGACGAGTTGCAGCGGGCTCAGCGCGACGGACTGCACTTGACGATCACAGTCTCGGGCGCAGGTTCCCGCGGCCTCGGCGACCGCGTACAGCACGCCATCGTGCGCGATCGCATCGACCTCTCCAGCGCCGTCGCATTCGTATCGGGCATGACGGCGATGATCGACGAATTGAGGGTCGAGCTTCCAAGACTCGGCCTTGCGCCCGATGCGATCCATCTGAACTATTGAGCCCCCGCCTTTGCGGCCGTGCTCAATTCCCCGCGGCCGCGCGCCGTTCCTTCACCCGGAGACACCGAATGCTGAAACCCACCGCTGCACTCTCGCTGGTCCTCTTGTCCCTCGCCGCTTGTGGCGGAGGAATGGACACGACCGACGGAAGCTCGGTGAGTGACGGCACGGCTCAGTCGGATGCACCGCTGCTCGCGGACGGCGCGCGCGACTGCACCAATCCCTGTCTCTGCGCCGATCGCGGCAACCCTGACTTCTCGCGCGAGAACACCGGTCATCAGGCCGCGGATTCGGACGAACGCCAGCAAGCCGCCCTCGTGCGCGCGAATCACTGGCGCACGGCCGCGGGACTCGCCCCGCTGAACGGCGACGCGCAGATCCAGGCCGCGGCGACCGCACACGCGCAGTACCTGCAGAACACTCCGCAGGCTTCGTGCTGGCCGAACCCGCACCAGGAAGTGATGACCTGCGGCGGATTCACCGGCGTGAACATGGGCGATCGAATGACCACCGCGGGCTACCAATGGTCGCGCGCGTCGGAAGTCATCAACTGGGAATCCGACGCGGAACACGCGATCGACGGCTGGATGTGGACCGTCTACCACCGGCAGTCGTTCCTGGACTACCGCATGGTCGACACCGGCTACGCGTATCGTGACGGTCAGTTCGGTGGACGCCCCGCGACGCACAACGTGATGGACTTCGGTCTTCCGCGCAGCTCGAGCCCCCAGGCCCCCGCGGGTCCGGTGGTGTTCCCGGTGCCCGGTCTCACCAACGTCCCGCGCTCGTTCCGCGGCGACCTCGAAGGCCCGACGCCGCCTGCCCCTGGCGGCGGAGCGACAGCGTGGCCGCGCGGCGTGTCGTCGGGAACGGTCGTGTCGATGCACTTTCCAGGCAACAACTGGACGATCACCGACCACCATCTGTTCTCGGCGGCCGACAGCGCGTGCACCGAAGTCGCGCACACGTACATCTCGAAGGACAACGACCCGAACCTCAATCGCGGCACGCCGAGCAACGACGTGTTCCTCTACGCGAACGAACCCCTCGCCGCTGCGACCGAATACGTCGTGTCGATGTCGGGTACCTGGAACGGGCAGGAGTTCACCCGCACGTGGGCGTTCACCACGCAATAGCCTTCTGGCTTGGTGGAATTCGCCCACGCGGCTCACTGTCCGGCCGCACCGAAGATTGCCCCCCTCCCACGGCCTCCGTATACTCCGCCTCGTGCGTCGCGCCCCTGCACTCCTGACCCTCGCGCTCGGAATCACCGCGTGCGCCAATGGCTCCGTCATCGCGGATTCCAGCGACGCCCCCGTAGACGCCCAGCACTCGTCGGCAGTGCTGTTCGTCGAGCGCCATGCGTCGGAGACCGCGGGAACGCCGGCGCACATCGGCGCGCGCTTCGTTCAATACGCCGGGCTTTCCGCCGCGGCACTCCCGGATCTTCTCGGCACCCCGCACATCCCGGCCGGCAGCACCGGTTGCCTCGAACGCGCGGATGCCGCGGTCGATACGGAAGGGGCGCGCGCAGAAGCACGCTTGCTCGACGTCGGACCGATCGACGTTCGCTCGGGTGA
Organism: uncultured Myxococcales bacterium; assembly: GCA_966212315.1. Lineage (GTDB taxonomy): Bacteria > Myxococcota_A > Polyangia > Polyangiales > CBIHQZ01. The sequence continues at coordinate 1,410 of CBIHQZ010000809.1, read as the reverse complement.
TCGCTCGGTGCGCCTCGAACCGCGTCGCTTCCCGGATCTCTGGAACGTGGTGTCGGGCGTGATCTACGCGACCGATGGCGAGCTCGCCGCCGACGAGTGGCAGTTCAGCGCCGCTGGCAACCCGCAGACACGGCTCGGCGCGTTCGACGTGTCGCTGCGCGCACCCGAAGATCTCGCGGGGCTCGTGATCGCCGAACAAGCGTTCGCGCCCGGCAGCAACGTGTTGATTCCGCGCCGCGGGTTCCAGGTTCGCTGGTCGCGCGGCGACGATGCCGGCGACGGCGTGATGCTCACGATCGAGAGCGCCCCTGGCGCCGACCGCCCGACCACCATCGAGTGCACGACCCGCGACGAAGGCGTGCTCGACGTCGATGCCGCGTGGGCCGATCGCATGGCCGATGTCGCACGGACGGGCGCGACCATCGCACTGCACCGCGTGCGCACGCATCCCTTCACCGGGCTGTCGGTGGAGAGCGCGCAAGTGGTGTTCGACTTCTCGATTCGCGGCCAGGCGCAGGGCGAGTAGTTCGCGGCGCTGGCGTGTTCGGCGCGCACCGCACGCGGTATGACAGCATGCTGTCATATCGGTAGCGTCGACAAAGAGGCGGTTGATCCGCGCGCGCATCGGCGCTGAGATGGCGCGATGAACCGCACGCTCTGCCTCGCTGTCCTTGCCGTTGCCGGCTGCACCGGCGTTTCGTCGACCGACGGAGGGACCGATGTACCGAATACGGGCGACACGGCGTCGGCGCTCGATGGGACGCACGATGTGGTCGGCCTCCCCGACACGTCGATCGACCACGACGCAAACATCGCCGACGCAAGCGATGCGACCGCATCCGACGCGACCACCGACGCGGGCAGCACGACATCCTCGCGCTGGGTCATGGGCTACTACGTCGGTTACGGGCGCGCGCAGCTCGCGCCGGCCGACGTCGACTTCGCGTCGCTCACGCACATCGCGGTCGGCCCCGTGATTCCGCGCGCGGACGGAACGCTCGACACGACGTTCGACATCGACGCCACGATGGGCCCGGCTTTCGCGCGCGACGTGGCAACGCGGGCCCACGCGGCCGGACGCGTAGCGGTGCTCATGATCGGCGGCGCCGGCGCGCACGCGGGCTTCGTGAGCGCGGCGTCGTCGTCGCATCGCGCGGCATTCGTCAGCAATCTGCTCTCGACGATGCACGCGCACGGCTACGACGGGCTCGACCTCGATTGGGAGCCGGTCGACACCGCCGATCAAGCGCCGCTCGAGGCACTCGCGCGCGACCTCCGCGCCGCCGAGCCCGGCCTGGTGCTGACGATTCCAGTGATGTGGCTCAACGCGAACAGTCCGAGCGTGCCCGCCTGGTTCGGCACGATCGCGCCGCTCTTCGATCAGATGAACCTGATGACCTACGGAATGGC
>CBIHQZ010000808.1:0-3893 GCA_966212315.1 uncultured Myxococcales bacterium | reverse complement strand
ACACGGGCGACGATGCTTCGCGCGGTGTGTCGTTCGCGGTCTGGGCGCCGAATGCGCGGCGCGTGAGCGTGGTCGGCGACTGGAACGAGTGGGACGGTCGTTTCAACCCGATGCGCTTGATGGGCACGACGGGCATCTGGGAACTCTTCATCCCGGACCTGCGCCCGGGGCAGCGATACAAGTACGAAGTCGTCGGCGCCGACGGCGAAGTGGTGCTCAAGCTCGATCCGCTCGCGTTCGAAACCGAGTTGCGACCGAACACCGCCGGGATCGTCACGACGGCGTCGCAGCACCGATGGACCGACGATGCATGGATGGAGAAGCGCTCGGCAGCGCACCCGTTGCGTGCGCCGCTCTCGATCTACGAAGTGCATCTCGGTTCGTGGGCACGAGTTCCAGAGGAGACCAATCGCTGGCTTACCTATCGCGAACTCGCGGAGAAGCTCGGCGAGTACGTGCAGCGACTCGGGTTCACGCACGTTCAGTTGCTCCCGGTCGCGGAGCACCCGTTCGACGGTTCGTGGGGCTATCAGGTCACCGGCTATTTCGCACCGACGTCACGCTTCGGTACGCCCGATGACTTCCGCTACTTCGTCGATCATCTGCACTCGCTCGGCATCGGCGTGCTGCTCGATTGGGTCCCCGCGCATTTTCCGAAAGACGCTCACGCACTGGCGCGATTCGACGGCACGGCCTTGTACGAACACGCCGACCCGCGGCAGGGCGAGCATCCCGACTGGGGCACGCTGGTGTTCAATTACGGCCGCAACGAGGTGCGGAACTTCCTCATCTCGAACGCGCTCTTCTGGCTCGAGGAATTCCACATCGACGGACTGCGGGTCGATGCCGTCGCGTCGATGCTCTACCTCGATTACAGCCGCAAGGCGGACGAGTGGGTGCCGAATCGTTTCGGCGGTCGCGAGAATCTCGACGCTATCGCGTTCCTGCGCGAGCTGAACGAAACCGTTCACGCACAACACCCGGGCGCACTCGTCATCGCCGAGGAGAGCACGGCGTGGCCGATGGTCAGCCGTCCTACGTACGTGGGCGGACTGGGCTTCACGTTCAAATGGAACATGGGGTGGATGCACGACACGCTGAAGTACTTCGCGCAGGACCCGGTCTATCGTCGTTTCCATCACAATCAATTGACGTTCGGGATCATGTACGCGTTCAGCGAGAACTTCGTCCTGCCGCTTTCACACGACGAAGTCGTGCACATGAAGGGCTCTCTGCTGGGAAAGATGCCGGGCGACGAGTGGCGCAAATACGCCAATCTGCGTTTGTTGCTCACGTACATGTGGTGCCATCCCGGAAAGAAGCTGCTCTTCATGGGCGGCGAGATCGCGCAGATCGCCGAATGGAATCACGAGAAGAGCCTCGACTGGCACATGCTCGAGCACCCGCCGAACCGCGGCGTGCAGCGTCTCGTCACCGATCTCAATGCGCTCTACGTGAGCCATCCCGCGTTGTGGGAAGCCGACGTGGAGCCGGTCGGTTTCCAGTGGAGCGTCGTGACCGACAGCGACCAGAGCGTGGTGGCGTTCCTGCGTTTCGATCGCGCCGAGTCGAAGCACGTGCTCTGCGTGATGAATGCAACGCCGGTGGTGCGCCACGGCTATCGCGTCGGGGTACCGGCCGAAGGCATCTATCGCGAGTTGCTCAACAGCGATTCGGGGAAGTACGGCGGCAGCAATGTGGGCAACGACGGCGCGGTGACTGCCCGGCCGAACGAGAGTCACGGCATGCCGTACTCGGTCATGGTCACCCTGCCCCCGCTTGCGGCAATCGTGTTCGAAGGGCCCGCACTGCCCGCGAAGCCGCCGCCGCTCGATGCAGGTTCACCGAAAGCCGCGAAGCCGGCGGACTGACGGTGGCGCGGGTTGCGTGACCTCACCCCCGCTGCCGCGCGCCCCTCTCCCTCGATGTCCTCGCTGGTCGCGTGAACGCAGGCATCGTCGAGAGAGGGGCTCGAACGACGATGGCGTGAGTCGAGCGCCGGTAACGAGGCGCAACGAGCGCCGAGGCCTTGATCACAAATTGCATCCCGCGTTCGCCCGGTGACGCCCCTCGCCCTCCACGCCGCCGGCCTGCCGCACCACCACGAACGCAATTCACCAAACACGCACCATCCTTCGAGCCCCTCTCTCGACGACGCCTGTGTGCCGCGCGATCGCGGTGGCGTCGGAGGGAGAGGGGCACGCGGCAGCGGGGGTGAGGTCTCGCGCGAGCGTCCGCTACGCCATCCCGCGTTTGGTGCTCGTAAACGCAGCCGGGGCGATTCCCACCGTGAGTTTGTAAGCCGCGTCCCACAGCCCCTCGACGTCCATGTCGAGCACGAGACTCGCGTTCACGGGCGCCGGAAGCCACGAGCCTTCCTTGATCTCTTCTTCGAGCTGCCCCGGACCCCATCCGGCGTACCCGAGGAAAAAGCGAAACGCCGCCGGATCGCCACCGCGGATCATTTCACCGAGGACGCCTGCATCACCGGTGACCGCGAGATCCGGGCCGATGTCGATCTCGCCCACCAGCGGTCGCGACACATCACGTCGATACGCGAGCCACCCGCTGTTCGACTGCACCGGGCCGCCGATCCGCGCGACTGCGTCGAAGCTCGCGTTCGCCGGCAGGGTGATGCCCTCGGGCACGAGATCCGCGGTGGTGAGCAACTCGCGAACGCTCTTCAATGCGCGACCGTTGATCACCCATCCGAGTGCACCAGCAGCCTCGTGCCTTCCGAGAAGAACCACGGTACGTTGAAAGTTAGGATCACCAAGCCGCGGCGCGGCGAGCAGCAAGCCGGGCGCAAGTGAGTGGTTTGCCATCGTTCGATGACGATAGCGCAGCACGATTCACCGCGCTCCAAGACGTTCCTCCGGAGAAGCATGGCGAACGAATTCGTCTTCACGATGTCCGAAGTCCGCAAGGTCTATCCGCCCAATCGCGAGGTGCTCAAAGGCATCACGCTGGCGTTCCTTCCCGGCGCGAAAATCGGTGTGCTCGGCAACAACGGCTCGGGAAAGAGCACCTTGCTTCGCATCATGGCTGGCGTCGAGAAAGAGTATCTCGGCGAGGCGCGCCCCACGCCCGGTGTGCGAGTCGGCTACCTGTCGCAAGAGCCGCAACTCGATGCGTCGCTCGATGTGCGCGGCAACGTCGAACTCGCGGTGGCATCGACGCGCGCGTTGCTCAAACGCTTCGAAGACATCGGCGCGAAGCTCGGTGAAGACCTCCCGGCCAAAGAGAGCGACAAGCTCATGGAGGAATACGGGCAGGTGCAGGAAGAGATCGAGCGCCTCAATGCGTGGGAACTCGATCGCACCATCGACATCGCGATGGACGCGCTGCGCCTCCCGCCCGGCGATGCCGACGTGGGCAAGCTCTCGGGCGGTGAGCGCCGCCGCGTCGCGCTGTGTCGGATCCTCCTCGAGAAGCCCGACATGTTGCTGCTCGACGAACCCACGAACCATCTCGATGCCGAATCGGTCGCGTGGCTCGAGCGGCACCTGCACGAGTACCCAGGCACCGTCGTCGCGGTAACCCACGATCGCTACTTCCTCGACAACGTCGCGGGATGGATTCTCGAACTCGATCGCGGCGAAGGTCGGCCCTTCAAAGGCAACTACTCGGCGTGGCTCGAGACGAAGCGCGCGCGACTCGCGCTCGAAGAGAAGCAAGCAGGCGCGAAGCAGCGAACGCTCGAGCGCGAACTCGAATGGGTGCGAATGGCACCGCGTGCGCGACAGGCGAAGAGCAAGGCGCGTTTGCAAGCGTACGAATCGATGCTCCAGGATCGCGGACCCGAGAAGGTGATGTCGGGCGAGATCCAGATTCCGCCCGGACCGCGTCTCGGTGACGTGGTGGTCGTCGCCGACAAGGTTGCGAAGGGATAC
>CBIHQZ010000807.1:0-3903 GCA_966212315.1 uncultured Myxococcales bacterium | reverse complement strand
CACGGATTGTTCGCGCGCGAAGACGTGCTCACCTCGCGCGTGCTCGCAAAGCTGACGATCGCGCTGCGCGAAGTGTTCTCGGCGTAACCCCTCGCTCCGTCACTCCCCCTGCACGATGCACGCAGCGGGCACCGCCATCACCGCGGTCTCTCGCGCACGCCCCGCGTCGGTGCCCTCCACCACGACCTCCGCCGCCAGCCACGCTTCGCCGCCGCAGCGCACCAGCGTCGGATGATCGAGCGGCGGCATCTCGTCGGACGGCGCGAGCGTCACGCGTCGCACCGCACCGGTGGCGGCATCGAATCGCACCGCGTGTTGCGCGCGCGTCTCGCCGATCGCGTTCACGTAGAGCGCGAGCACCGTGCTGTCGTGTTCGAGCACTACGGTGTCGATCAGCCCCGACGGCATCACGTCGTACACCCGCGCGCCGCCCGTCCCCGCGACGCGCAGCATTCGCACCGCGCCGGGCTGCACGCACAGCGTTTCGTCGAGCGCGAGACACGGACCCGCGCCGCGGCGCACGACGTCGAACTCGTTGTACGCGAAGAGCGCATCACCACCCGGCAGCGCGATGCCGGTCGGTGACACGAGCACGTGCGAGCGCGCCATCGGGACTTCACCGATCGCGTGCGCACCCTCGCCCGGCGTGTCGACGACGCGCACCGCACGCAGCACGCTCCCGCCGTCGTCCGCGATCGCGAAGACCACCGCGGTGTGCGTGGTCCCTTCCCATGCTTTCAATTCGCCTTCGCCGATCGAGGGCGGATCCTGCGCGAAGCGCTCGAGTTCCTCGCCACCGGTCGGCACGGTCGCGCGCACCAGCTGCGGGTTTCCCCCTTGGCGCGCGATCGTCGCGAGGACTTCCACCGCGTCACCGCGACGCCCGATCGGCGCGATCACGCCGAGCCCCTCGGCGCCGGTGGGCATCACCGCGCTGCCGCGATGCACGCGCGCGGAACCGCCGTCGGTCGCCCCTTCGAGCCACGCCACCCACCATTCGTCGCCCACGCCTTCGTCGAGCAAGACAGTCGGCGAACGCCATGCGAGCGGGCCGTTCACGCCATCGAACGCCAGCGCGCCGAGTCGATCGGCGCCGGTCGCGACCGGATCGGGCAATCGGAACGTCGACCCCGGCGTGAGCGAGCGCGTCAGCCGCGTGAGGGTGTGACCGCGCAGCGCGTAGACCGCGAGGGTGTCGCCGTCACACGCAGGAATCATCGCGTCGAGCGCGCCGGTTCCGGGAATCGTCGCCACCGCACCACGTGCAACCTCCTGGTTGCATCTCGCGCGCATCGCCGGCGTACGTCCGGGGGCGTTCTCGACGCCCGCATCACGGGCCGCACTGGACCCGGTATCGTCGGAACAGCGTCGCTGCGAACACGCTGCCGTGAATGCGATCGCAAGCGTCCCGACCCGCGCGAAGCGGCGCACCGGGCTCACACCTTCTCGCGTGTCACGCGACCGAGCAGCCCTTGCGGACGAAGCAAGAGCACGACGACGAGGATCGAGAACACGATCGCCGGAGCGAACGAACTCGAGAGAAACGCCGCGCTGATCTGTTCGACCACGCCGATGAGCAAGCCGCCGAGCATGGCGCCCGGGATGTTGCCGATGCCGCCGAGAACGGCCGCGACGAAGGCCTTGAGCCCCGGCTGCACGCCCATGAGCGGTTCGACGCGCGGCTGATCGAGACCGAAGAGCACACCGCCCGCGCCCGCGAGCGCGGAGCCGATGCCGAACGTGAGCGCGATGATCCGATCGGTCGGAACGCCCATCAGTTTGGCGGCGTCGATGTTGGTCGAGATCGCGCGCATCGCCTTGCCGACGCGAGTGCGTTGCACGAGCACTGTGAGGCCGGCCATCAGCACCAGCGCGGCGCCGAGGTCGATCAGCTTCACGTTGGTCGTGGTGATCGGCCCGAGATGCACGACGTGGGTGCGAATGATGGCGGGAAACGAGCGCGGGGTGGATCCCCAGCGGAGCACGGCGAGGTTCTGCAGGAGCATCGAGACGCCGATGGCCGTGACGAGCGGGGTGAGCTTCGGCGCGTGGCGAAGCGGTCGGTAGGCGAATCGTTCGATGGCCATGCCGAGCAGTGCGCACAGCACCATTGCAGCGGCGACGACTGCGATCGCGAGACCGATCGAGCCGTTGTGGTGCGCAGCGTCGAAGCCGAACTTCGCGGCCGAGAAGATGCCGACGTACGCACCGATCATGAACACGTCGCTGTGCGCGAAGTTGATCAGCCCGAGGACGCCGTAGACCATCGTGTAGCCGAGCGCGATGAGTGCGTACACGCCGCCGAGTGCGACGCCTTCGAGCAATTGTTTGAAGAACTCCACCGGCTGCGTGACGAGCGCCTTCACGACCTTGAACGCGGGCCAGAGCGCGAGCAGTCCGACGCCGACGTAGATGGCCATCTGTTCGGGCGCGATGGGGCGCGCGGTGGTGACGCGCTTCGAATCGACGGTGCTGGTGCTGCTCGCCATGGATCGCTCGCGGGTGCGTGAGTCAGTGAATCTGATCGGGCTCGACCGACTGCTGGAAGCGGAACGAGTTCGCTTCGACACCGAGCACCACCGCGGACTTCACGGCATTGCGGTGCGCATCGAGGGTGGTGCTGCCGGTGGCGCCTTCGAAGTTGCGGGTGCTCGCGATCGCGTCGCGGATGCGTGCGGTGTCGAGGCTGTTGGCGCGGCGGATTCCGTCCATCATCACGAGCGCGGCGTCGTAGCCTAGCGCGGCGAGGCCGTTGGCGTCGGTGTGATAGCGGTTGCGGTAGTTCACGACGAACGCTTGCCCGGTAGGCGTGACCGGATGATCGGGGGCGAAGCTCTCGCTGAACACGCTGCCGACGAGCGCGTCGTCGTCGTTCTCGTAGAGCGCGGGCGCGTCCCATCCGTCGCCGCCCATGAAGATCCCGCGGAAGCCGAGCCCGCGGGCTTCACGCGCGATGAGCGCGACGTTGGTGTAGTAGCCGGGGACGAAGATCGCATCGGGGTTCTGGCGCAGGATCGAACCGAGCTGTGCGGAGAAGTGCGTGTCGCTCGCGCGGTAGCTCTGCTCGTCGACGACCGTGCCGCCCGAGTTCGAGAACGTGCGGCGAAACGCATCGGCGAGGCCGGTGGAATACGCGCTCCCCTGGTCCTTGAAGATCGCGACGCGGGTCATCCCGCGCTGCCGCGCATAGCTCGCCATCACGGCGCCCTGGAACGGGTCGATGAAGCACACGCGGAAGATGTAGTTGCCGACTTGCGTGACGGTTTCGTTGGTGGACGACGGCGACACCATCGGCGTGTGCCGGCGCTGCGCGACGCGTCCGCCCGCGAGCGAGAGTGAGCTGGCGATCTCGCCGAGCACGCCGACCGAGCCTTCGCGATCGATCAATCGCGTCACCGCGCTGGCCGCTTCGTTCGAGTCACCGCGCGTGTCTTCCACCACGAGATGAATGCGCTGCCCGAGCAGACCGCCGCGCGCGTTGACCTCGTCGATCGCCATCTGCGCGCCGTTACGGGTGGAGATGCCGAACTCCGCTTCGGGACCGGTCATCGACGCATACAGCCCGAGCACGATTCCCTCGTGCTTGCGTTTGCACCCTGCGGTGGCCAGCGCGAGCGCGGCGGCGACGACGGTGGTGAGAGCGCGACGCGAGAAACGCATGCAGAGCGGAGTACACGGTTCGGGGGGTCGGAGGGAAGAACCTCACCAACGCGCTACCCCAGCCCCTCCACATCACCTTCACCACGGCGCGCCACTCCTCATCACCTTCTATCGCTGCGCGCTACCCCTCCTGCTCGCATTCACGACTTGTGAACCCAGACCCCTCCCCATCACCTTCACCGCGGTGCGCACTCGCCCCTCCCCGAACGACACTGCGCGGTTCGTACCCACAAGTGTCGTCCG
>CBIHQZ010000806.1:0-3905 GCA_966212315.1 uncultured Myxococcales bacterium | reverse complement strand
GCGCAGGCGAAGCTTAGGAGTCGTTGCCGCGGGTTCACCCGCCGGGAATCCCTCAATGGTGAGGTGGGTGGGTCCGCACCCTCAGTGCGCGCACGTTCCGAACATCGCGCCGCCCGTTCCCGTCATCGACACGCAGTGCGTTCCCGACGGGCACGTCATCCCCGCGGTCGAGCAATCGACCGGAAGGCAGATGCCGTTGCTGAAGAACTGGCCGGTGCCGCTGCCCGGCGTGAGGTGATCGCACTGATACCCCGCGCGGCAGTCGCTGTTCGCGTTGCACGTCTTGAAGCACGGCACACTGTCGCCAGGGCCCTCGCCGTTGATCGGCACTGCGCCGCTTCCCGTCGGGCAGCTTCCTTGCGGCACGGGCGCGCCCTGCATGATCGCGACGGACACGCCGAACGACAGGCAGTACCCGCCGAGGAACCCACTCGGTGTTCCCATGTCGACTTCGACGATGCAGCGTCCGCCGCGGCAGTCGGCGTCGGCGGCGCACGCGGCGCCGTTGTCGGCACCCGTCGAAGGCGTGCTGGTGCAGATGCCCGCGTACGGATCGCACGTAAGCGGGTTCGTGCACGACGGGGTGCCGGCGGGCGCGCCGCTCGCGAAGCAACCCGGGAGGCACGCGAACATGGTGGCGTTCGCATCGATCGGCACGCACATCCCGCCGACCGCGCCGCATTCACCGCCGCCACTCGTGCACGACGGCAAACACACCGAGCCATTGCCGGTGTCGAGGCACGTGCCGCTGCCGCAGTCGGCGTTGGTGGTGCACGCTTTCGAACAGAGTCCGCCCGGGAACACGGTCAAGCAGCCGGCGCCCGTGTCGCGGCAATCGCTCGACGCCGCGCAATGGCCGTAGAGCGGAACGCTTCCCGTGCCGCCGCCGCCCGAGTCTCCCAGCGAGAACACTACGTCGCGACTACCGCCGCTGCCGCTGTCGCGCGCGCCCGAGTCGCTGGTGGTGCGAGTGTCCGTCGTCGATGCATCGGTGCCGCGGGCGGCGTCTTGCCCGGCGTCGTCGACGTTCATCTCGGCGACCGCGCATCCGTTCGTCGCGATGGCGAGTGAGAGACCGATGCTCGTAATGGCGAAGCGAAGTGCGTTCATGGCGTCCTCGAATGCGTTGTCCGACCTCGGCGGAGGTCGTTTGAGATGGGGCCTGTTACCACAGCGCCGCGCCGAGATCGAGACGGCCCGGCTTCGTGAACCGGCGGGAGAAAAGACGAAGGGCGCGCTGTTTCCGGCGCGCCCTTCGTTCTTCTTTCAGTCGGACCGAATCAGATTATTCGGTCGCGGCGTCCACCGACGACTGGACGTCGACCGGCGTCTGGACGTCAACCGGCGTCTGCACGTCGGTGCCGGCGTCGACCGCCGCGCCGTTCGCTTCGCACTGGCCGGGCGGCATCGCTGCATCGCTCGGCTGCGTCTGGCAGTGGTAGTTCGCCGGGCAGGTCATCCCGCTCGTGTTGCAATCCACCGGGAGGCAGATGCCGTTGGTGAAGAAGTTACCCGTGCCCATCGAGGGCGTGAGGTGATCGCACTGGTAGCCGCCGCGGCAATCCGAGTTGGCGTTGCAGGTCTTGAAGCACGGCGACGAGTCGCCCGGGCCCTGACCGTTCAGCGGCACCGCGCCTGCTCCCGGCGGGCAGTTCGACTGCGGAACCGCAGCGCCCTGCATGATGTTGGTCGCGCGACCGAACGAGAGGCAGTAACCGCCAACCCAGCCCGTCGGCTGGCCCATGTCGTCGATCTCGCCGATGCAGCGGCCGCCCTTGCAATCCGCGTCCGCGGCGCACGGTGCGCCGTCGTCAGCGCCCATCGGCTGCATCGTCGCGCAGATGCCGTTCCGCGTGTCGCACATCGCCATCGGCGCTGCGCAGGCCGGGTAGCCCGCAGGCGCGCCGGTCGCGTAGCAGGACGGGAGGCAGAGACCCGTGGTGAACGCCATGTCCACCGGGATGCACGCGCCGCCGTACTGGTCGCACTCGCCGCCGCCGGTCGAGCAGCTCGGGAGGCAGATGCCGTTCGTCGTCTCGCACGCGCCGTCGGGGCCGCAGGCGCGATCGTTGGTGCAGCGACGCGTACAGATGCCGCCGCCCGGGAAGGTCGTGAGGCAGGTGCCGCCGGTGCCGCACATCGCGTTCGTCGTGCAGGTCGTGAAGATCGACATCTGCACGTCCGGCGCGACGTCGCGACCGGTGTCAACGCGAGCAGCGTCGCCATCGGTGGTCGTCGCGTCCATGTTCACGACGTCGGTCATGTCGCCGCCCGAACAGCCATTTGCGAACGCGAGCGCTGCAATGGCGCCCGCGGTTACGAAGAATCTGCGCATCACTGTGTCCTCCTGAAATACGTTTGTCTCTTGAACTTCAAGCAAATCAAGCATCGTTCGAGGCGGAGCCTGCGACGTGCATCCCGATCTGCTTATCACATTCGGCCTGGTAGGGCGATGAGGGCGCCGTTGATACCTCGACCGCTACTTCCGATCAATCCCATCACCGCGGATGCAATCGCGACGGGTGAGACGAATCGGGTCGGGTCCGTATTCGGCATGTCGCGACGGTTCTGCGGTGTGTCGATCACGCCTGGGAGAAGCGCGTTGACGGTGACACCGCTCGCGGCACTTTCGGCCGCGAGGGACTCGACAAGATGCGCGACGCCTGCTTTCAGCGCGCCGTAGAGGGCGGCGTTCGGCGACGCGTGGCGGGCGGTGACCGCGGACGTGAGCACGAGGCTGCCGCGACCGCGCGGGATCATGCGGCGCAAGGCTGCGCGCGCGGCGAACACGGTGGAGACGAAGAGTCCGCTCGTGAGCGAGGCGATGTTCTCGTCGGTGAGTTCGGTGAACGGCCCCATGACGAAGCCGCCGACCACGTGCACCACTGCGTCGAGCGGTCCGTGCCCGCGTTCGAGCGCATCGAAGAGGGCTTCGGTGGACGCGCCGTCGGAGACGTCACCCTCGGCGGTGTTCAAGCGATCGTGGTGCCTTAGGTCCGCGCGCAGCGAGTCGAGCGCAGTGCGACGACGCGAGACCGCGCTCACCGTGGCCCCGCTCGCGAGCGACACTTCGCAGATCGCCGGTCCGAGTCCGCCGGTGGCGCCGAGCACCGCGACGTGTTTGCCGTGAAGGTCTTCCACGATGAACTGTCCTCCCCGTGACGAGCGAGCTACGCGGCGCCCTTCTTCTCGACGCGCCCGCCCACGGCCTTGAGCGCGCGTTCGGCCGCGGCTGCCGCCTGCTGAATCTCTTCTTCGCCGCCCGCGAGATACAAACGCCCGAACGCGCCGAAGGTGATCACTTCGAGCAGTCGCACTTCGGCGGCTTTCTCGGCTTCGTTGGCGGCGAGCGCGGCGTAGCCGGCCGGGAGGGTTTCGAGCACGTAGAGCGACTCGCCCTCTTTGATCATGTCGCCGTGGCGCATGCGGTTGATGAGCATGCACTGGTGCCCGTCGACGCCCGTGATGATCTCGCTCGAGATGATCTGCGCCGCGAGGCGATCGGCTTCTTTCAGCCCCGCGCGTTCGAGAATTGCTTCGCCGGCCGCGCGCACTTCGCCCTGATCGAAGCTGTGCAACTCGAGCATCCCGTACGCGCGCTCGACGATCTGCATCCCCGGGAAGACGCGCGTGTGCTTGAGCGCGGCGTCGGTGAGATTGTTGATCGCCATGCCGGGCGCGATCTCGACGAAGAGCGCGGCCATGCCTTCGAGCGGCTGAAAGCCCGAGGAAACGGTCTGGAGGAAGCCCACGAGCTGCGGTTGCAGGACGTCGATGTACGTGAACGTTCGGAGCGACACTGCCATGTGGTTTCCTCGGGAGAAAAGGTGGCGCGACGCTATGACGGCGGGGGGAAGAGGTCAATCGAAGAGACCTCACCCCCGCTGCCGCGTGCCCCTCTCCCT
>CBIHQZ010000805.1:0-3913 GCA_966212315.1 uncultured Myxococcales bacterium | reverse complement strand
GTCGCGACCTTCATGTGGAACCACGCGCAGCATCTGGAGACGTACTTCGCGGTGCCGTGTGCGGGCGGTGTGCTCCACACGTTGAACCTGCGATTGCACCCGGACGACATCGCGTTCATCGCGACGCACGCGGGCGACCGCTTCGTGATCGTCGACGACGTGCTCCTGCCGCTGTTCGAGAAGTTTCGCGAGCGGGCGAACTTCGAAAAAGTGTTCGTCGTCTCGCATACGGGGAAGCCGATTCCCGAGGGGTACGCGAACTACGAAGACCTCGTGGCGAGCGGCGACGAGAACGAAGCACTCCCGGTGCTCGACGAGCACGACGCACTTGGCATGTGTTACACGAGCGGCACCACGGGGAAGCCGAAGGGCGTGGTGTACTCGCATCGTTCGACGGTGCTGCACTGTTTCGCGGTGCTCATGACCGACGGGCTCGCTCTCTCGGGGCGTGATTCGGCGCTGCCGGTGGTGCCGATGTTCCACGTGAACGCGTGGGGGCTTCCGTTCGCAGCGGTGATGACGGGCACGAAGCTGGTTTTCCCGGGGCCGCATCTCGACCCCGAGAACCTTCTCGATCTGATGGAGCGAGAGCGCGTCACCCTGGCGGCCGGCGTGCCGACGATCTGGATGGCGATTCTCGATCAACTCGAGAAGCACCCGGGCAAGTGGAAGCTCAATCCGAACACCCGCATGGTGGTCGGTGGATCCGCGGCGCCCGAGTCGATGATCCGTGCGTTCGACAAGCACGGGCTGCGGGTGGTGCACGCGTGGGGAATGACCGAGACGAGCCCGCTCGGCACGGTGTGCTGGGTGCGTCCGTCGCTCGACGACAAGGGCGAAGACGCCGTGTACGCGGTGCGCGCGAAGCAGGGGATTCCGGCGCCGATGGTCGAAGTGCGGGCGGTCAACGAGCAGGGCGCGGTCGCGCGCGACGGCAAGACGCCGGGTGAGCTGCAGGTGCGCGGACCGTGGGTCGCGGCGAGCTATTACAAGTTCGAGGCCGAGGAAGAAAAGTGGACCGCGGACGGCTGGTTCCGCACCGGCGACGTGGTGACGATCGACGAGTACGGCTACGTGAAGATCACCGATCGCACCAAGGACCTGATCAAGTCGGGCGGCGAGTGGATCAGCTCGGTCGATCTCGAGAACGCGTTGATGGGCCATCCGGGCGTCAAGGAAGCGTGCGTGATCGCGGTGCCGCATCCGAAGTGGGCCGAGCGCCCGCTCGCGGTGGTGGTGCGGCGTGACGGCAGCGCGGTGAGCAGCGATGAATTGCGCGCCTTCCTCGGCGGCAAGTTCGCGAAGTTCTGGGTGCCGGAGGGATACGAGTTCGTGGAGACGATTCCGCGTACGAGTGCGGGGAAGTTCTTGAAGAGCGCGCTGCGGGATCAGTTCAAAGACCGCAAGTGGTGAAGCTCGACGGCGCGCGGTGCTTCGATCCCATCGCCGCGCCCAGTTTCGACGAGCGTGCGCACGCGGCCCCGCCGCGGGGCACAATCCGCAAATGAGCGTTTCGACCACTCCGCTCCCCACCGACAACTTTCGCCGCCAACACGCCGAGCTGATGCAACTCGGCGGCGAGATCCTCGCGCTGATCGAATCCGACTCGCTCCTGCAGCGCGTCCCCGAGGTGCGCCGACAGCTCGCGCGATTCGCGGGGAAACTCTCGATGCACGCGAGAATGGAGGGCGAGGCGTTCTATCCGCGGCTTCTCGCGCACGATGACGCAGCCGTTCGCAATCTCGCACAGCGTTTCGTCGACGAGTTCGGCGGGATCTACGACGCGTTCGGGCAGTACACGAAGCACTGGTCCGACGCCGCGTCGATCGAGCGTGATCCGGTGAGCTTCGCCCGCGAGACGCGCGGCGTGATGAAGCTTCTCGCTCACCGGATGACCAGGGAATCGAACGAGCTGTACCCGCTGGCGGACGCGCTGGGGTGAAGCGCGTTCACGCAGCGATCGGCGCACGCGCGTCACGCTGCACCGCCGGGAACGAAACTGGGACCGCTACGAGTGCAGGTACTTCTGTTCGTACTTCTGCATCAGCGGCGTCATCTGCATCGCGAGATTCATGTCCGTCGGAATGCGCGACATCCAATAAGCACTCACGTTGGACCAGTCGGCCGCGCTCATGTTGAACACCTGGCGCAGCATCGCGTTCACGTCTTTGCCGGTGCGTGACCACGCGGTCTGCGCACCCATGATCTCGCAGTAGCGCTCGAACGACATCGGCTCGCCACCCGGCGCACTGCCGCCGCCCGCGCCGCCCATCATCGCGGCCCCCACCATGCCGCCCGGCATTCCGCCGCCCATTCCCGCCATCTGACCGAGCGCGGGCGCCGCCGACTGCGCTGCGCCGCCGAATTGCCCCGACGCGCCGCCCGCGAACGCCGCCGCATACGCGCTCGAGATCACGCCCGACGTATCGCGCGACATGCGCGCCATCCATTCGTTCGACACGCGATCCCACTTCGCCGGATCCATTCCCTGCGAGCCGAGGAACTGCGCGAAGTCCGCTTGCGACATCCCGCTCGCCTGCTTCGCACTCGTCGCTGCGTACTGCTCGAGCGACACGCCCTCGACGGGCGAGAGCACATCGCCACTCGCCGCGCGCTTCTGCGCCATCTGCGCTTCGCTCGCACGTTGCCGCGCGTTCATCTGCGCCTGCGTCATGCGCGGATCGCCGATGTACTGGTTGTAGTGCCGCTGGAACGTGCGTCGCACGCGTTCGTACTGCAGTTGATCGCGGTAACCGAGCTGCTGCATCCACTGATGGAACTGCTCCGGCTCGTGCTTCGACTCTTCCAGCAGGAACTGGTGGAACTCGAAGTCCTCGTATTGCTCGGGGCGGAGCGGCCCCCACTCATCGACGTCGGCGAGTTCGCGCGGGATCTCGATCGGACCGATCTTCGCCGCCATCCCCTTGGCGCCGCGGTACGCGTCGTGTTGCTTCAGATCGCGGCGCAACGACTCGAGCCGGCTCTCCACCATCTTCGCCTGCTCTTCCGCGGGCGAAGGAAGCAGCGTGGCCTTCTCCGCGAAGTAGCGGGTCCAGTAGTTCTTCTCCATCGCCTCCCAGCGCTCGAGCGACTCGGCCGGCTCGTCGCCGCGCTCGCCGAACAGCGTCTGCCGCGTGCGCGCCTGCTGCTCGACGTTGGTGCGGAAGCGATCGATCTCGAAGCGGAGATCGAGCGTCGCGGCCTCGGCCCACGCGTCGGGCCCCATCGCATAGAAGAGCCCGGTCTTCGGCCCCGGCTGGGTGCTGTTCACGGTGCCGCAGCTCCGGCACGACACGCTGTCGGCGCGATGCTTGAGCGCGGGCTCGAACGGCGCACCGCAGCGCGAGCACTTGTGCGGCTGCGCCATCTCCTGCTGCACGTGCGGCCAGAGGTGACGCATCGCTTCCGCCATCCAGTTGGTGCGCATGCGTTCCCACGACTCGTGGATCCAGCCCCACGCCGAGTCCATGTGCGCGAGCCCTTGTTCGATCGGCTCGCGGTTGTCCTTCGAGCCCATCAACTGCGCGAGGATCTGCTCGCTCCACGAGGTGCCGAGACGCGTCTGGATGTCTTTGATCTGCAGCGTCACCGCTTGCAGCGCGTTCTGCAGCGCGAGCGGCTCGGTGGGATTGCTGCGAAGCATCTGCTGGCAGCCGGCGTCGGTCTCTTGCAGCAGTTGCTGCACGTGCACGGTCGCCTGTTGGAGGTACTGATACCACTGCGCTACGAACTGCTGCCCCGCTGCGTCCATCTCGTACTTCGCGCTCCCTCGCGAGACGCTCTCCGCGCCTCGGCGGCGGTACTCTAAACGCAAACGGAAACGTCGAGTGATTCTTCCCGCCCGCGTGGCATCTCCCGCACGTCGCCGTGAACGGAATCGTGAACGCGACCCGATCACCACAAACGAGCTGTG
>CBIHQZ010000804.1:0-3922 GCA_966212315.1 uncultured Myxococcales bacterium | reverse complement strand
AGAACGAGACGCGGCGCGTGGTAGCTTTTTCGAGCGGTGGGAGGAACGCGGCGCCGATGAAGAACGTGACCGAAGCATTCGTGCTGCTCCGTGAAATCGGGGCGCCGCCGCGCCTCGAACGACATGCGCGTCTCGTCGGTGAAGCGGGCGAGTTGCTGCTCGATGCGCTGTTCCGTCTCGATGTGCGCGTGGATCTCGAGCGAGTGCGGGTCGGCATTGCGCTGCACGATGCGGGGAAAGCGGTGCATCGCGACGAACTCGAGATTCCCGGTTCGCGTCACGAGGCCGCGGGCGAAGCGCTGCTGCGCGCGCACGGCGTCGATCCGCTCGTCGCGCGCATCTCGCGATCGCATGCGCAGTGGGACTCGATGGAATGTTCACTCGAGGAACTGCTCGTCGCGTTGGCCGACAAGCTGTGGAAGGGCGCGCGCGTGCCGACGCTCGAGGAGCGTGTGGTCGTCGGCATTGCCGAACGCACCGGCAGACCGCGATGGGATTTGTTCGTGCCGCTCGACGATCTCTTCGAGAAGATCGCGTCGGGCGGCACCGACCGGCTCGCGCGCAGCACGACCGGCTGATCGCTTCACTGCGGCACGTACACGACGTTCGGGCCCTGGTAGGCCGGTTGATAGGTGACGCCACCGCAGTTCACACCCGGCGCGCATCCGACCGGCATCGCGGGCACTGGCGCCGCGTACCGGTAGGCGGCCGCAGTGCCGTAGGCCGCCGCTGCGCCGACGTAGGCCGTTCGTCGCACGGTGCGCCGAGCGACGCCTGCGTAGCTCATGGGTGTGAGCGGCCGACCGATGATCGCTTGCGCGTCCCCGGCAGATCCGACGAGCGCACCTGCGACTGCAATGAAGAGCATGTAGAGACTGACGCGTTTCATCTCGCTACCTCCGTGGTTGTTGATGCGCGCCCGCAGACGCGTTGGCTGGAAGGATCTGGATCCGGCGACCGTTGCGCGGAGGCGTGAATGCAAAGTCGCTCTCCTGCAATTGCGGATGCGTGTCCCAGTTCGACAGGTTCGCCGAGAACTCCGGCGCGCCGCGAACGGTCTTCGACGTGATCACGAAGCGTCGTGGCAGCGGCTCGTTGCCCTCCTGGATCCAGATCTGCCAGTCGACGTCGCGGCTTCGGAACGCGAGATGGCGCGCTTGCGAGCCGTCGATCGGTTCGACGCCGAGATCTCGCCCCTCGGTCACGTCGTGCATCATCGCGCTGTACGGGTTGCTCCCGAGGAAGTCGGCGCCCGGGATGTCGATGCCGAGTCGATCACGCAACATGTCGACTGTTTCGTCGATCGTTCCCGGTGCCGGCGCAGTGGCGTAATAGCCCGTGCGGTTGCCGGCGAGACTCACCTGGCGACCGTCGTAGCGGAACACGACGTCAGCGACCGGTCCGATGCGTTCACTGCGAATCATCGCGGGCCGACGCAGAGACACGCGCGAGCTGCTGATCGCTTGGATCTTCTCACCCGATCGCGCGACGACTTCGTCCACCGTGGTGGAGTCGACGCGAACGGCCGGGAGGCTCGAGAGGTAGTCGCTCATCCTGTGCATCGCGGCATCGGCTTCGGGATCGATCCCGCGGTGCGCGGTGCGATTTTCGTCAGGCCGCGCCGACGATGGAGACGCGGACGCACTCGACCGCTGTGACTGTTGCGGCCCTTGCTGTTGTTGTGGCTGTGACTGTGGCTGCTGTTGAGCGCCGACGGGCGCACCCGCGAGCACGACCGCGGCGAGAACGCCCGTGAAGTGTCTTTGCCTCATTGCCCCCTCCGTTGCGTGCCGTCGGGTCAGACCGCGAACACGCGCATTTCCCACTGCGCACCCGCGTGTCGGTTGCGCCCACCGACCGCGTGTCGATGCATTCGCGATACCCGCGGCGGTGAATTGCGGCCCTGCTGCAGCGGCACCGTCGACCCGCGCGATGCGCGTTACGCGCGACCTGATTGCGGAACACCCGCGCGCGCGAACTGCGCGATTGCGACGCGGCGTCGCCGGCCCGACACATTGCGTGTCCCGCCGTGCCAGAGATGCGCGCTCGTCACGACCACGTCGCCGGCTCGCGCTTCGATCACGATCTCGTCGGGGTGATGGCCGAGCGGCTGCGCGATCGAGCCGCGAGGGAGCCGGCCGAATCGGTGACTGCCGGGAACCACCCGCGTCGCACCGTTCTCGTGCGTCATGTCGTCGAGTATCCAGAAGGCATTCGCGATCAGCGCGCGCTCGGGATCCACGGGTGCGTTCCAGTCGGTGTGCAGGCCCTGAAGCCCGAGCCCGGCGGGTGGCGCGCGCCCCGCGAAGGATCGCAACTGCGCATCGGCGCCGACGAGGTGCGTGATCGCGGCGCGGACGCGCGTGTGGAGGAGGCAGATCGCGAAGGCGGCATCGTGTGCGAGGTCGCGCGGGCCGAAGTTGTTGCCGTCGGGTGAGTCACCGGGCGGAACGGAATCGAGCCAGCGATCCCAGGCGGCGTGCATGGCATCGAGTTCCTTCGTGCCGATCGCCGCGCGAACGAGGATCCAGCCACTGGAGGCGAGGGCGCGAGTGTCGTCGATCGAGAGATTCATCGGCGCGTGCGAGCTGCGCAGCGTAGCAACCGTCGTCGGTTCGCGCGACGAAGCGTCACGTGGCGGGTCGTTGACGTAGGATGCCGGGGTCGTGCGGCGAGCGCGTCTCGGCGTCGCGACGAACGATCGACGACGCGAGCGTAACGGATGCTTCTCTGCCTCGATGTTCAATACGCACCGAACGCCGCGGTGACGGCCTGCATCGGATTTCACGAGTGGACCGACGCGACATCGGCGATCGAGTTCGTCTCTCGATCCGAAGCGCCGCCCGCACCATACGAGCCGGGCGCGTTCTACCGGCGCGAACTTCCGCATCTGATCGCCGCCGTGGCGCGTGTTCGAGAACGCCACGTCGTTCGAGTCGTCGTGGTCGACGGACACGTGTGGCTCGATGCCGGCAAGCGCGGGCTCGGCGCGCATCTCTACGAGGCGCTCGGCGGCGAGGTCGCCGTCGTCGGAGTCGCGAAGCAGGCGTTTCGCGATGGCGATGCGATCGCAATCACGCGCGGCGAGAGTGCGCGACCGCTCTACATCACCGCGGTCGGCATCGACGTCGAGCGCGCCGAGGCATTCGTCCGCGCGATGCACGGCGCACATCGGATCCCGACCCTTCTCGCACGCGCCGACCGGCTCGCGCGCGGCCTCGAGTCGCCCGATCCGGGCAAATACATCGAGTGACTCTGCGCGACGCACCTGCGCCGTGAATGCGCGCGAAATTTCAGCCATCGACCAGCCGGCGGATCGCCACCTCGACGGTTCGTGATCTGCCCTTGGTTACCCACCGCGAACGGGCATACCCTGTAGCCCTCGCTCATGAGCCCCGCGAAGAAATCATCCGACGCAGGCGTGGGCGTGCGCCGTGGCGACGTCATCGGCGGTCGTTACGAGATCGTGCGACTCCTAGGGGCGGGCGGCATGGGCGCCGTCTTCGAAGCGCGCCATCAAGCGATCGGCAAGACCGTCGCGATCAAGATCCTCCGCCCCGCCGTCGCGCGTGATCCGCAACTCGCGCCGCGCTTTCTTCAAGAAGCGCAGGCCGCGAATGCCGTGCGGCACAAGAACATCGTCGAGATCCTCGACTTCGGTGTCGAAGAAGACCGTCCGTACATGGTGCTCGAGTACCTGCACGGCGAATCGCTGGCGTCGTTGCTCGAACGCGAGCGATGGCTTCCGCCCGGCAAGATCATTCGTCTGCTCGAGCCCGTGATCCGCGCGCTCTCGTTCGCGCATCAGCGCGGCGTCGTGCATCGCGATATCAAGCCGGACAACATCTTTCTCGCCGACGAAGAAGGCGAAGACAGCGCCACACCGAAGATCCTCGACTTCGGCATCGCGAAACAGAAGCTC
>CBIHQZ010000803.1:0-3926 GCA_966212315.1 uncultured Myxococcales bacterium | reverse complement strand
ACGCGCCCGATCACGCACTCGTACACTGAGCCACGCATGAAGAGCCGATTGACGCCTCGTCCCTCGTCACTTCCATGGAGCGAGTTGATTCTCGTCGGTGCGGCGAGCCTCGCGCTGGGTGCGTGCGCCGCGAATGCGTCGCATCTCGACAATCGCGCGCCGACGTGTGGCCCGTGCTGTCATGGGTCGCACGGCCCCGAGTGCCAGGCGCAGTCGACCGGCGAAGACGAGATCGCGACGGATGTAACGGCGGACG
The DNA here is from genome assembly GCA_966212315.1 of uncultured Myxococcales bacterium. Taxonomy (GTDB): domain Bacteria; phylum Myxococcota_A; class Polyangia; order Polyangiales; genus CBIHQZ01. Next base: position 3,670 of record CBIHQZ010000803.1, on the reverse strand, counting down.
ATGCGATGTCGGGACCGTCGGATGCATCGACTGCGTCGACCGACGGCACCGATGCGAGCGCGTCGACGGCCGTGACCGATAGCGGCCGCACTGCGACACCACCCGCCCCCACGAGCGGGCGTCGGCGGGGCCCCGGCGGCGGCGCCCCCGATCGCACCGCCCCCACGTGCGGGCCCGAGTGTCACGGCGCAGGCAGCGGGAGCGCTCAGGAAGTGCAATGACTGCAACCGACGGCACACGCCGAACCCTCGCCACCGACTGGGTTCTGTGGGTCGTCGAGAATCTCGCGGAGGGTGCTTCGCCCGACGACGTCGTCACCGGACTCGTCGACGCGGGGGTCGCGCGTGACGATGCCGAAGCCGCGGTGACGCGCGTCGTTCGTTCGCCGACGTTCGCACGCATGAACGCCACGCGCGTGCGCGGCGAGATGGCCGAGCGCGTACTCCGGGCGTGGCCGCGCCCGTTCGATGCGATCGAGCGCGTCGAGGCACTCGATCACGACACGTTCTACTGGCAGCACTTCGCGCCGATGCGTCCGGTGGTGATCACGCAGCAACTCCGTGCGATGCGCGCGTTCGAAGCGTGGTCGTTTGCATCGCTGCGTGAGCGCCTCGGAGACCGTCGCATCGAGGTGACGAGCAGTCGCACCCGCGCCGCACGTCCGGCGGAGATCGAATCGCGCAGCGAGCGCGTTTCGTTTGCCGAGATCCTCGATCACGCCGCGCACGGTGAAGGGAACGAGCGTTATCTCGTCGCGCGCAATGGCCTCCTCCTCGAGCCGGGCTTTCGCGATCTGCGCGCCGACCTCGCACCGCTGCCCCCGTATCTCGTGACCGGACGCGACGACGCATCATGGGCCTCGCTCTGGATCGGACCGCACGGCACGCGAACGCCGCTGCACTTCGATCCGCACGCGGCAGTGCTGTTCCAAGTGCGCGGGCGCAAACGCGTGCGCCTGATCCCGCCGACCGAGACGTGGCTGTACGAGCTGTCCGACGGATGTTTCGCGCGACACGATCTCGCATCGGGCCGGCCGCAATCGCATCCCGAGTTTCGTGCGTCGCGCGTGCTCGACGTGGTGGTGGAGGAGGGTGAAGCGATCTTTCTCCCAGCGCTGTGGTGGCACGAAGTCGATGCGCTCTCGCCGTCGATCACCGTGACGATGCTGTCGCTCGCGTGGCCGAATGATTTTCACGCGGCGCTGCCGCACGCGCATCGACCCTCGATGTACGAGGCAATCCGCTAGACTGCGACGCACATGACTCGCTCACGGTTGACGCCTCGTCCCACCACGCCACCGTTCGCCGAGCTGATGTTGCTGGGCGTTGCGTCGGTCGCCATCGGTCTGGGCGCGTGCGGACATTCGCAGCACCTCGCGCCTACGTGCGGTCCGTGTTGTCACGGCGGGCACGGGGCGCAGTGCCAGCCTGCCGGGCCGCGCGAATCCGAGCCTGATGCGAGCGTCACGGCGGGCGACGCGAGCGCTGCGGAAGCCAGCGCGGATGCGAGCGTCGACGTGAACACCGGCGCCGACGAGCACGCGGTCGCGACGGATGCGGGCGCTCGCGCGACTCGCGACGCGGGTCCCGTCATCCAGGTGCGCGAGTACATCCCGAACCCCGCGCCGACTTGCGGACCGCGTTGTCACAATGGCGGTGGCGACGGACCGTTCGTCCCGATTCCTACGCCGCGCTGAGCTACTCCACCAGCCACACTTCGAACGCACCGCGCGCTGCATCGAACTCCGCCGCGAGTCCGCTCGCGAGCAGATGACGCAAACTCCGCGCGGGCCACTCACAACGCCGTGCACGACGAATCGGCGGCATCGCGGCATCGAATCCGAAGCGGCGCGCGACCTCGGTACAACTGCTCCACGCCGGCACTCGCGCGGTGGCGCGCACCACGCGATCGCCGCGGAACTGCACGAACACATCGCCGCGATACGGACGCCATGCGCCGCCGCCATCGAGCGCGGGGCCCGCGTCCTGCGAGATCTCGCGCATCGTGCGGCCGAGCAGACTTTGCATCGGAACAGATGCGGATGCGACCGCGGGACGCGCCTCGGCCGTGGCGCCGCCATCGAGCGTCGCCGTCGCGGATGCGTCGTGACCGAGCGTCACCACACTTGCCGCGGCATTCGGCGTCGATGCACTGGCCTGCGCGTTCGCGACCGCGCGTGCCGAGAGCGCTGCGACCGCAACGACCGCAGCGGTCAGCGCGAGCCTTTGAAACGAACCCCCGACGACGCGTGCTCGAGCCGGCACCCCATGGGCTTACCTGATCCGTGCGGTCGGTGTCACGCAACTGGCGGTCCGCAGCTTCGCGCTTGGCACTCGCGACGGCGCCTGCTTCCCTGCGCGGCAGATGTTCGCCGCACGCACTTCGCTTCGAATCGCCACACTGACGACGGTCGTTCTTCTCGCCGCGCCACCGAACGCATCGATGGCGCAGACCGCGCCGGCGGGCGGCACCGCTGTCGTCGCGCATCCGTCGTGGGGAACACCACGTATCGATCCGCGCATCACGACACTGTTCGCGCATCGCGCACGCTTCGGTGAAACGATCGCAGCGTTCCGAAGGTCGCCTCGCTTCGAACGCGACGCGAACCTCCCGCTGGTGATCCGCTTCGATCGCGCGCCCGCATCGACGGAACTGAACGCGCTGGTCGCCGCGGGCGTGACCTTCGGCCGCGCGCGCCGTCCGCTTTTCTCGGGCGCGTACTCCGCGCGCAGCGGCGAAGCGGGGATCGCCGCGCTCGAACGCGATCCGAACGTTGCCCGCGTCGAAGTCGATCTCCCGCTCGCCGGACCGCGACCCCTCGATCGCTCGGCTGTCGAAACCCGCATCGCCGATGCTCGTCGCGCATTGCTCGCACGCGATGGCACCGACCTCGATGGTCATGGCGTCGTGATCGGCGACGTCGACACCGGCGCGTTCATCTTCCACCCCGCTTTCTTTCGCGCCGACGCGGGCTCGTTTCCGTGGGTCGACATGAATGGCAACGGGCGCTTCGATCCGGGCGTCGACGGCGTCGATCTCGATCGCAACGGCGAAGTCGCCCACGAAGAAATCGTCCAGCGCCTCCCCGCCACGTTCTACGACGTCTACGACCGGCCGATGAATGGAACGTCGCCGGCGCTACGTCCCGATCGCGACTGGCTCTACTGCGACACCAACGACAACCAGACGCGCGACTACGGCCCGCCCTTCGATGACAGCACCCCCGCGTTCGGCGAACCGTTGTTCGTACTCGACGACGCGAATCACGACGGCATCGCACAGCCGAGCGAACATCTGCTGCGACTCGGCACGAGCAAGTTCCGCGCGGTGATGGGGACGTTCGTGTTCACGCGCGGCAGCACGGGCAACGAAGCGCTGGTGAATGCCTACGACTCGACCGCCGACGTCGGCCACGGAACGGGCGTCGCCGGCATTCTCGTGGGCGGCGTGCCGCACGTGTCGCAATTGCTCGGGCTCGCTCCCGGCGCGGAACTGCTGCTCGCGGACGATCGCATGGTCGGCGAGAACGTCGGCACCACCGGGTCGTTGCAGTGGGAGATGGACGAAGGGGCGAACGTCCTGCTCACCGAATACGCGCCGTACGCGTACGTAACGCTCGACGGGACATCGGAGGACGAACTCCTCCTCGACTCGGCGCTCGATCACAACG
>CBIHQZ010000802.1:0-3933 GCA_966212315.1 uncultured Myxococcales bacterium | reverse complement strand
TATTGGCTGGAGCGTGGGATGGCGCGCGAAGGCGGCGCTGCAGCGTGGGGAGTTGCGGTCGGGAATGCTGGCAGCAGTCGAGGTGTCGACAGCGGTTCCCTCGTCTTGGCCGAGGACGTCAACACGGTCCCACAAACCGCCTACGCCTCCGCGCGACACCTCCAACATCGCAATTCACTCAGCCCCTCTTTCGACGTCGCGTTGCGCATCCTCCGCCGATTGCGCGCGACGGAGGGAAAGGGGCGCGCGGCAGCGGGGGGTGAGGTCACGCCCGCTATCGCGGTCGCCGACGATGGCGCATCGCGACCATCGCGCCCGCGAGGGCCGCGAGTGCAAAGCCCGCCGCACCGCGGCGTCCCGGACGAACCGCGCACGAGAACAGACCACCGCCGCCGTAGTTTCGAACCACGCTTCCGGCATCGGCGGTCGCGTCCATGGAGGACGCGTCTGCAGGCGTCACGTCGAACTCGGTGACGACGTCTCCGACGGCGGCGTCGGGCTGCTCGACATCCTCGAACCCCGCGTCCTGTTCGACGCAGGACGGGCCGGTTGCGCCACCGCAAAGATGGCAGTCGGTCGTGCAACCGAGGGGCGCCGCCACGTCGGGCCCGTCGCACTCTTCACCGGTCTGCACGATGCCGTCGCCGCAATAGGCGATCGCGCCGTTGCGCACTTCGAGTCGCCACACGCCGGGCTCGCCGACGTTCGAATCGGTGCACAGGCTCAGCACCTCGGGCGCGCCCGAACCGGGGAGGGTGCTGAAGAAGCCAGCGGCATTCGGGAGACTCGTTCCGTCGTAGCCGGCGACCGCGATCGTGCCGCCGAGGCCGCCGTCGCCGCCGCTCATGTCGCCGGTGGTCCACTCGCAGCGGTTGTAGCGAAACTCGAGATCGAAATCGCCGCGCGTGCCCGCAGCGGTTGCGTCCGTGATCACGATCTGAAAGCTGTTGACCCGGTCGGTGTGCTGATCGAAGTAGCCGACCTCGAACCACGTCGCGACGAAGCGCCCCGACTCGATGTGCCAGTAGATCCCGGGCGCGGCGGTCGGCAGTGCGCCGCGCGTGTCGACGTCGCCCCACCAGGCCGCCACCATCGGCACGCTCGCACCGGGAAACGCGGTGGGTGTGAAGGTCGAGAGCGGCGCCCCGAACGAGACGTTGCCGTTCACGTTCACGTAGATCACGTCGAAGCGACTTCCGCCGAAGTGCAGCCCGGCGGGGAACGCGTTCACGAGTTGAATGGCGGTCGACGAACCGTCGTCGTCGGGCGCGAGTTGATCGACGCCGAAGTCCGCGCCGCCGCCGAACCCGTTGAGCAGCGGGGCACCCTGCGCGGATGCCTGACGTGCGAAGAGTACGAAGGCCGCTGCGAAGAAAGCGCTCTTAGAAAAAGACACGGTAACCCACCGTTCCGATCAGGCCGCCGGCCGCGAGTGTTCCGAGACGATCGTCGCCGAGTGTCATGTAGCGATAGCCGAGTTCGACGAAGGGCGCATGCGGGCGCGCTTCGAACTGCAATCCGATCACGCCGGTCACGCCGAATGTGACGCGTGGCGCGGCGAGCGGCGTGTTCGTGGGTGTGATGCTCACGCGGCCGACGCCGAGTTGCGGAATGACCGAGAGGTACGGCACCCAGCGGCGCGCGATGCGAAGTCCGACGCCGACGGGAACGCCCGCCGTGAAGAGGTCCTCCGCGATGCGCGGGTCGCTCGCTGCGCTGGGCGGACGTGCGCAGAAGTCGGCGGCCGTCGCGGTGCCGCCGTCGCATGCGAAGCGGCTGTAACCGATGCGGAGTCCGATCGAGAACTCACCCCACGAGAATGGAACGCGATAGCGCGCCGACGCGGACGCATCGAATCCGGTGCCGAGTCGCGTGAACGTCGGCACCACCGAGATGCCGAATCCTGCGTCGAATCGTGGCGGGGGATCGGCGACGAGTGGTCGGCGACGTCGCGCGACGGGCGGCACGCCCGGCACCGGTGGTGACGGTTCGGGCGGTTGGGCGGCTGCGATTTCGATCGTCGCGAGTTCCGTCTCGCCGGCGCGAACACGAAGAACGCTCGCGGCGATCGCGCCAGTCCATCGAATGCGCGCGGCCATCGTTCCGGGCTCGCGCGTGCGTGTGAACGCGCTCAGCGAGCCCGTGCCATTCCAGACGCCCGTGACTTCGACATCGGGCATCGCTTCGCCCGCGGGATCCATTGTGCGAACGACGATCGTGCGAACGCCTTCGTCGCCATCCCACGCGGCATCACTCGCACGCGCGAGGCCTGTGATCGATCCGCTGTTCGCGGCGCTCACCGGGTACTCGACGACATCGGTGCTGTCCGTCGCGAGCGAGCATCGAATCACGTGATCGCGCGCGGGGCGCACTTCGACCGGACCGTGCACTTCGATTCGGTCACCGCCATCGACGCTGCAGAAAAGACCGTCCTCGAATTCGACCGCGGCGCGATGGCCCGGTAAAGCCGCGATCAAGCGCGGGGACACGACGCGGAACTCGACCGGCGGGCTCGGCTGGCTCTCGACGGTCGCAGCGTCGACAGCGCGCACGCGCAGATGAAACGTTCCTGCGGGGAGATCACGCGCTTCGAATGACGTGACGCCGGCATCGACGCGTCGATCGATGATGAGCTGTCGGAAGTCCGCATCGCGCGCGAGCTGTACGCGCCAGTGCGTTGCGGGCGGTGCACCAGCGGTGTCACCGGCGCCGTACTCGGCGAGGGCGTTGGCGGGCCCGGCCGTGAGCAGCGTGAGCGACGGCGGAACGTGAACCCATCGGGGTCGCGCAGGGAGCGGCTGTGGCGGCGAGGGGGCTTGTCCCATCTCCGTGCGACTGCCGAAACCCGCGGGGACGACGACGCGACGACGGCGCACGCTGACTTCGGCCGACCCGGACTCGACTGCGACTTGAGTCGCGCGATGTGCATCGACCGTGACCGCGGTGGTTCCCGATGATGCGGATACACGCGCTGCGGGGGTCTGCACCACGATGGGTTGCGGCGTTGCGCGCCCGGCGAGCGCACCGAGTGACGAACGAAGCGTGCCCGAGACGAGCTGCGTGTCCTCCGCGGTGCCGCGTCGTTGCGTCTGCAGACTGTATCGACCGAGCACCACGACCAGCGTGTGCTCTTCCAGTTGCACCACGCGTTCGTCGCCCATCACGACGGCCGCGCTCGATGCCGCCAGCGTTCCGACGCGATGGCCGCGATTCAACGGTTCCGCGTTGCGCGCGCGGTGATCGCCGGGCGTGTACGCATGGACGTCGTTTCGCACGGCCGCGACTTCCGCATCCGACGACGGACGCGGCGGCGGCGGAACACGCGGAAGAACGAGCACGCGCCCTGCGCGGAAGCGATGCGGCATCGCGCCCATCGTGTTGTACGTGTGGATCACGTCGATGCGCGTGGCGGAGCCGTAGACCCGCTGCACGATCGCGGGACACGTGTCGCCGTCGCGCGTGGTGTAGCGGATGAGTTCCTGCGCCGACGCGGGCGCCGCGATCGCGACGATCGGGAGCGCGAACATCAGCGCGGGAAGAGCACGTCGAATCACTTCACCCTCCGCATTATTTTCTGCACCTGACGCGCGAGCGCATCGGGGGCGGTGCTGCGATACCCGACGTCGGCAGCGCCCGCGCGAATGATGGCGGGAACGTCGTCGACATCGCTCGCACCGATCACGATGACCGGGACCTTTGCGAGATCGGCGCGGGCTTTCACCGCGTGCAAGTGCCGCTGCCCATCGGTCGACCAGGTCACGAGGATTGCTTTGAGCTGTTGCCCGTCGATCATCGCGTGCGGTGCCATCTCACCCGTCCACTCGAACGGCGACGCGCCGGCCACCGAGAGCTGCACTCCGAGTGCTTCCTTCGTCTCGCGGGGCAGATCCCACAGTGCGACCTTCCCGGCGACCGATGTCGACGTGCGCGCTG
>CBIHQZ010000801.1:0-3937 GCA_966212315.1 uncultured Myxococcales bacterium | reverse complement strand
ATCGCGCCCATCGACACGGGGCTCCCGCTCACACCGATGGCCATCGCGACATCCGCGGGAAGCGCGGCGCCCGCATCGAGCGCCGATGACCCGGCCGCGACTCGGTAATCGCGATTCGCCGCATCGACGAAGAAGCTCTGCCCGCCCTCGATGTACACCGAGTTCATCTCGCGCGACGTCGCGGTCTGGAACATCGCGAGCGTCGAGTACAGCGTCGGGTTCGCGGCGAGGCCGATCCACTTGAACAGCGTCGCCGGGACGCCGCTGCTGGTCCGGTAGTAGCCGTTGTGATGCTGACCGTTCGCGAGAATCATCCCGTTCGCACCCACGCGTTGCGCGGAGCCGACCATGTTGTTGTCGAGCGTGTCGAAGAGCCACGAGGTGCTGGACCCGCCGACGAACAGGTTGTTCACGATGGTGGTGCGCGAGGTGTTCCAGTCGATGCCGAGCGCGACGTCCGCGGCAGTGGGGCAGTTCACGTTGCTGCAGTTGCTCGTGTAGGGACGGTCGTCTTCGGCAACCAGGATGGCCTGATGATTGGCGACCACGGTGTTGTTGTAGATCTGCGCCTGATTCGAGCCGGAGATCTTGATGCCGTATCCGCCGCTGCCCGTGATGACGTTCGATGCGATCACGGCCTGCGATGAGATCTCCCAGAAGATTCCGTGCGTGGTGTTGTCGCGCACGACGTTGCGAACGAGTTGCCACTGATAGCAGGACAGATCGCACCAGAAGCCGGCGCCGTTGGTCTCTTCGAGCACGTTGTCGCGAAGGATCGCGCCGTGCGTGTACGTCGCCTTGATGGCCGCCCCCGCGAGGCTGTCCGAGGCGACGAGCCCGAAGTGTTCGGTGTTGTTCCGAACGAAACGGTTCCCTTCGATCACCGCGCGATCGGAGTGATACGTGTGCATGCCGTTGAAGCCGTTCAACGCGATGAGGTTCCCGCGCACGACATCGTCCGCGCTCGAGAGCTGGATGCCAGCAGCGGCGTTGTACGCGATGACGTTGTTCTCGAACGTGACCGACGCCGACGTGGTGATGAGCGCGGCCGGGTGCACTGCGTAATCCTGGCTCGTCGCGTACTGCACGACGCCGATGCCGCGAACGACGGAGTGTTCGCCGTACATCGTGTCGAACTGCATGGCGTACCGCAGGTTCGAGATCTCGACCCGATGCGCGACAGGGTTCGTTCCGACGTAGATGCGATTGTTCGCGCCGTCCCAGAAGAAGGTGTTCGCCGCGACTTCGGCGCGGGTCGCAACTTGCGTGAGCGGATGGCCATCGAAGAAGACCATCTCGGGATCAGCGGCGAGTGGATATCCGGTGACGATGCTCGGCGGCGACACGCAGTTCGAGCGGCAGATCCCGGGATTCCAGTTGTCGAGACGCCACGCGCTTCCGTCGGCGACGAAGGTGTTCGATGCGACCTCTGCGCTTCCCTTGAACCACACGTGCTCGCCCGGATACGGCTGGATGGTGACGGGCTTGAAGATGGCTGTGAGCGACTCGCGGTACTCTCCTTCGCGGAACACGATGGTGTTCATGCGATCCTGACGCGATCGGCGAATGGCTTCCGCGGCGGTGCGCAAGGGTGCGGCCTCGGTGCCGGCGTTCGTGTCGCTGCCGGTGGAGACCGACACGAAGATCGCGCCCGTCGGAATCGGATACGAGGTCGGAATGATCTGCAGCGGATCCGTGAGCACGGGAGGGAGCGGGCTACTCGTCGTGCCGCCATCCGTGCTCATCGGAACGTCGGTACCCGTCGGGACGTCGGTGCCCATCGGCGCGTCGGTGCCTGTGACCGTGTCGTCGGGAGTGGTCACGTCGTTCGTGGTCACCGCGTCTGCGCCGCCGTCCATGCCGTTCGGCGCGTCGGTCGGGGTGACGGTGTCGTTCGCGCGCCCATCGGTCGCACGTGCGTCGGCATCGGTCGCGGCGTCTCCGTGAATCTGCGCGGGTGCGCAGGCCGTGATCGATGCGAGCGAAAAGAGGGCAACGAGCGGGAGGGTTCGAGGGCTGCGCATCGACGCGCACGGTAGCGCAAGTCGCCCGCGATCGGCGAACGCGCGTCAACGCTTCGTGGCCGCACGACCGGACACTGCTTCGATCGCAGCGACCCGTCCGGTAGGCTGCGCGCCGTGGAACGGATCCTCCTCATTGCCGCACTCGTCCTCGGTATCGCCGCCGACGCGTTCTTCGCGATCGTCAACTTCTACCCCGTTGCGCCGCCGCGCAGCCGCGGCCCCGAGCGGCAGATCGTCGCGGAGATGGATCTCACCCACGCGCGATGGTTCCAGACCAACGTGCTCGATGAATTCAATCACGAGCACAACGTGAACCTCGTTCTTCGTCCGACGCCGAGTGACGAACTGATCGCCGCGCTTCGCAGTGCGCGCGGACAACGCCGCACACTGCTCGCGATCCTCCCGGGTGCGCTCACGCGCCGCGCGGTGGAAGAGCGTGTCGTCCGCCCCATCGAGACGCTTACCAACCGCGAACAACTCGCGCGCGACTTCGCATCGATTCGCGCCGAGGCAATGGCCGCCGGTCGCGTCGGGGCGCAGCAGTACTTCCTCCCGCGCACCGCCGTGCTCGACCTCGCAGTGTACCGGCCGTCGAAAGTGCGCGACGCCGTCTTGCACTGGCTCGATGCGCGCCCTGCGATCGAGGCCGCGCTGCGAGCGGTCAACGGCCGCGGACTTCCAGACGGCTACGAACTCGAGCGCTCGCCGAACGAATGGGACGCGTTCGATCAGTTCGTCATCGGCTACTTCTGGGCGCATCGCCGTTATGCCGATCACCCCGCCCACGCCCGACTCGCGCATCGCACGGACCCCGGCGTGCCCGGCGACGTGTACCTGTTGAGCGAGCTGTATCGCGCAGGCGCGACGGACGCGACGATTCGCCAGTTCGACAGTCCGGCGGCGCAAGACCTGATGGCGTGGGAAGCGTTGTATCGCCGCGAAGGGCTGTATCCCGAATCGATGTTCGCGGAGAACGGCATGAGCGCCGAGGCCCTTGTGAACTCGTTCATCCAGGGCCGCGTGTTCCTCGCACCGGTCGACGAGATGGAAGCGTTTCGCATCCACGGCGGCGCGCGACGCGAAGTGGAGGCGCAGGTCGACGATCCCGACGATCTCGGATTCACCGCGATGCCGCGCGCAGCGTCCCTGGCGCTCGATGCGTCGGGACATCCGGTGCGCGCGTTCGACGGCTTCTCGTTCCGCGAAGACGCGATGTGGGCGCGACCCGAGACCGGCACCGAAGACGACGCGCTCGCGTACGAATTCCTCCGCTTCGTGTGGACGCGCGAGGCGCACATCCGCGAGTGCGAAGCGATCGGCATCCTGCCGCTCCTCACCGACGTCGTGCGTGAACGCGCCTCGATCTTCCGACTCGACTGGCAGCAGGAGATCTTCGAAGGCGCGCTCTCGCAGTGGGACCGCGCCGAAGCGGTTCCCCCCGCGCTCGTCGACGACGGCGTCGGCACGCGGTACGCGCGGCACTGGCGTGGCCTCATGAGCAGTGCCCCGCGCGGATTCACCTTCGACTCGATCGCGACAACGCTGCGTACCGAGCCCGCCGACGTAGCCCTTCCACCGCCGCCGCACGAAGATCCCGACGCCCCGCGCGACGACGGCGAACCATGGCGCGGCGAACCCTCGCTCGATCTCCCCGACGCGAACAACGCGAGCGCCGACGCAAGCCCGAGCACCGGAGCCGCACGATGAGTGACGAGAACCGCACCTCGCATCCGTCCGACGAACCGTCGACGAACGACGAGATCAAGCGCGCCTTGCGTGAAGCGATCGCGCAGTTCGAAAAAGCGCGCGAAGAGAAAGAGGCGCCCGAAAAAGAACGCACCAGGCGCAAGGAGCGACTGACCAATCGCGTCTCGATCGCCGCGATCTCGCTCACGATGCTCATGTCGTTCCTG
>CBIHQZ010000800.1:0-3953 GCA_966212315.1 uncultured Myxococcales bacterium | reverse complement strand
GGCAGCGATTTCTTCCTGATGCCGTCGCGGTTCGAACCGTGCGGACTCAATCAGATGTACAGCCAGCGTTACGGAACGATTCCGATCGTGCGCGCGACCGGCGGCCTCGACGACACCGTGCAGAACTTCGACGAAGCGACGGGCGCGGGCACCGGCTTCAAGATGTGGGATCTGAACGCGGACGGACTCGTCGAAACGGTGCGCTGGGCAATCGAGACGTGGCGCAAGAAGCCCGATGCGTTCCGCGCAATGCAGCAGCGCGCGATGCGCAAACCGATGGGATGGGAGGTCGCCGCGCAGCAGTACGGCGATCTGTACGGCTGGGCGCTCGAGCGTCGTCGCTGGAACGAACGCCGGTAGGGCGGCTACAGACCGCTCACGCCGTCGACCCGTCCGGTGCCGTCGAACGTGAACGTCCCGGTCGCAGTGCCGGTCGAATCGCCCATGAAGAGCACGCTGTTCACGTGCAGCGTCACGTTGGCACCGTCGATCGAATCGATCTGCACCCATCCACTGCGGCCGCGCCATGGCCCGACACCGCTTTCCTCGTACACCATGGTCGTCGCGTTCGCTTCGGTGCTGTCGTTCACTGCGAACGTCGATCCCGCCGTGATGGTCGTTTGCTCGCTCGCGATGCAGAAGCCGTGCGTGCAGGTGGAGTTCTGCGGGCATCCACCGGTCGGGCTGCACGACGCGCCCAGCGCGTTTTGAACCATCGGGTCGCCATCGAGGCACAGCGCGTTCGTGCCGCCCGGCGGCGTGGTGCACGCCGTGCCCATCGTGCAGGTCATCCCGCAACAGGGCTGGCCAGGGCCGCCGCACGCGCTCACGTTGATCGCGAGGGTGCGATTCGCGGTGTCGTCGGCGCACAGCCGCGCATTGATCGTGAGCGAACCGCGATCCGCGGACATGCGTCCGGTGACGCGGCCGGGCTGATACGGCGTGAGCGCGCCGTTGAAGTTGGTGCTGTGATTCGTGAGCGCGAGGTTGAGCGATCCGCCACCGCATTCGGGTCCGCATCCGAGGAGCGAGCCGGTCGAGAGAGCAGCGACTGCCGCGAAGGTAGCGATGGCAACGGGGTGACGCATGGGCGCGAATTGGAACGCTTCCCGCGCGGCAGGGGAAGCGGATTTCGTTCGCACGTCATGCTTCGCGCGCGACCCGCTCGAGAACGCGCGTGATGCCTGCGGCGAAACGTGCGGGCGGTGTGAGCAGGCTCAGCACGACGAACACCTCGCGATCGAAGTCGTAGAAATATCCCGGTTGAACGAGCACGCCGTCGTCCGACAGAAACGAGAGCACCCAGCTTTCTTCCGAACGCGTCGCGGGGAGTCGCAAGGTGGCGTACCAGCCGCCTTCGACGTGCAACAGGGAAGAGAGCCCCGTCGCATCACGGGCGAGTGCCGCGCGTAGTGCGCCGAGGTTTTCGCGAGTGCGCGCTCGGATCGCATCGCGCACTTCCACGCGGCCGGCGATGAGCGACGGCGCGGCGAGTTGAATCGGCGTCGAGACCGACAGATACGAATCGGCGATCCATTCGAGGCGCTGCAGCGCTTCGCCGACGAGTGCATCCGGTCCGCTCACAACGATCCAACCGAGCTTCATCTGCGGCAGTCCGGCGAGCTTGCTCAACCCGCCGAGCGTGAAGGTCAGCGCGTGGCCGTCGCGTGCGAATGTCGCGAAGCGATCGGACGACGCGCCGAATGCATACTCCGAGAAGACTTCGTCACTCACGATCGCGAGACATCGATCGGCACACGTGCGATCGAGCCACGCCGCTTCGTCGGTGGTCACGAACGATCCGGTGGGGTTGTTCGGATGCACGCACGACACGATGCGGGTGCGTTCGTGCAGCGATTGCGAGAAGGCGTGGCGGTCGATGTGCCAGGCACCGTCGTACGCGAGCGGATAGCGATCGACGACGGTCGATTGCAGCGCCGCGAGCGAATCGAAGAGTGGATAGCTCGGTTCGTGCACGAGGACGCGATCGCCCGGGTCGCAGGTGAGTTGCAGGACCCACGAGTACGCTTCCGAACTGCTCGCGGTGAGCACGATGCGGTCGGGCGCGATCGTGAGCCCGTGGGTGTCGCGATAGAGATCCGCGATCGCAGCGCGAGCGCCGGCGAGACCCGCGGGGGCGGGGTCGTAGCGCAATGCGTCTGTGTTCGCGAGCGACGCCAGGATGGCTTTCGCCGGGTAGGGTAGGTCCGCCGTGGTCGGGTTCGACGCGGTGAGATCGAGGATGGCCTCGCCCGCGAGATGTCGCGCTTCCACTGCGCGCGCGAGCGCATTGGGCGCGAGCGACGACGGAACCCTTCGCGAGAACATGCGAGTGCGCAGGGTAACACCGCGCGACGACACTTCCGCGGCGCGTCGCGAGCGTAGTAGACACGTCGCCGAGGAGATCCACCCGATGGCGATCGTTCGACCGTTCCGCGCACTCCGTCCCTCTGCTTCCAACGCCGTGCGTGTCGCAGCGCCGCCCTACGACGTGATCAACAGCAAGGAGGCGCGTGCGCTCGCTGCCGGCAACACCGACAGCTATCTGCGCGTGTCGCGTCCCGAGATCGATCTTGCCGAGGGCACCGACGAGCACGACGACGCGGTGTACGCGCAGGCTGCGAAGAACCTGGCCGAGTTCGAGTCGCGCAAGGTGCTCGTGCAAGACGCTTCACCACGCTTCTACGTGTACGCGCAGAAGATGGGCGCGCATCGCCAGGTCGGGCTCGTGGCGTGCGCGTCGGTGCAGGAATACCTCGACGACACGATCAAGAAGCACGAGAAGACCCGCGCGGACAAAGAAGACGATCGCACGCGACACATCGACGAACTCGGTGCGCACGACGAGCCGGTGTTTCTCACCTATCGCGCATCGAAGCCGATCGACGCGCTCGTCGCCGCTGTTACCGCCGCTTCACCCGAATACGACTTCGCCACCGCTGACGGCGTGCAACACACGCTCTGGCTCGTTCCCGAGGCGCGCAACGGCGAGATCGAGAAACTCTTCGCGACGATCCCCGCGCTCTACGTCGCCGACGGTCACCATCGCTCCGCCGCCGCCGCGCGCGTGCATGCGCTTCGCGCGGGGAAACCGGGTGAGCACGACATCTTCCTCGCGGTGATCTTCCCGCACGATCAGATGCAGATTCTTGCGTACAACCGGCTCGTTCGCGATCCGCAGGGACGCACGCCCGCGCAGTTGCTCGAAGTGATCGCTCGCACGATGGACGTCACGCCGGCCGATCGCGCCGAGCCCGAATCGCCGCTTTCCTTCGGCATCTTCGACGGCACCCGCTGGCACCGCGCACGGGCGCGCGCGGGCAGCTTCGACGCGAAGGACCCGGTCGCATCGCTCGACTGCAGCATCGTGCAGGACCAGATCCTCGCGCCGATCTTCGGCATCACGGATCCGCGGCGTGACACCAACGTCGATTTCGTCGGCGGAATCCGCGGCGCGGGCGAACTCGAGCGGCGCGTGAAGAGCGAAGGCTGGTCACTCGCGCTGCACTTGTTCCCGACGCGCATCGAGCAACTCATCGCGGTGAGCGATGCGGGCTTGCTCATGCCGCCGAAGAGCACGTGGTTCGAGCCGAAGCTGCGTAGCGGGCTCTTCGTGCACCGCTTCTAGAAGAGACCTCACCCCCGCTGCCGCGCGCCCCTCTCCCCCCGTCGCAACTGCTTCGCGGCGCGACGTGATGCGACGTCGAGAGAGGGGCTGAGGGGAGTGAGGCGTGGGAAGGAGCGGGCCACGGCGGGTCTCGCCTCCGAGTGGGCGGTGGCTCGCCATCGCGCGGAGCAGCAGTTCGACTCCTTGCTGATCAGTCGATCCAGCCCCGCTCTCGACGTTCGCTTTGCGCATCACGGATGACGGCGGGCGACGGAGGGAGAGGGGCGCGCTGCAGCGCTGAGCATTGGTCACGAATGTGTCCTCGCGCTGCGTTGGGCCCGGCGGC
>CBIHQZ010000799.1:0-3955 GCA_966212315.1 uncultured Myxococcales bacterium | reverse complement strand
CTGCGCATGCGCACCGATCGCGCGATCGCACTCGGCATCTTCGGCGCCCCCGCATTCGTCGTGAACGGTCGCGATCTCTACTGGGGTCAGGACCGCATGCAGATGATCGAACAACCGCGCGCGGCGCATCTCGCGCACGCATCAGGAGCATCGATGAGCAACAGCAAGCACACGCTCGAACTGTACTGGGACTTCTCGTCACCGTTCGCGTACCTCGCGAGCACGCAGGCCGAGGCACTCGCCAAACGCACGGGCGCCGAACTCGTGTGGCGGCCGATGTTGCTCGGCGGGGTGTTCAAGGCGATCGGTCAGGTCGACGTGCCGATCAGCACCTGGAGCGATGCGAAGCGGAAGTACTACTTCCACGACATGCAACGCTGGTCGGAGTACTGGAACGTGCCGTTCAAGTTCCCGTCGCGCTTTCCGATGAACACCGTGAAGTCGATGCGCGTGTGGCTCGCGCTTCCAGAGGCGCGGCGCGATGCGTTTCGCGAGAAGACCTTCCACGCCTACTGGGCCGACGATCGCGACATCAACGACGATGCGGTACTCGCCGAACTGATCGGGCCCGATGCGAGCGACATTCTCGCGAAGACGCAGGACCCGACGATCAAGAAGGGCCTCATCGAGGCCACGCAGCGCGCAGTCGACGCGGGCGTGTTCGGCGCACCCGCATGGGTGGTGAACGGAAAAGATCTGTACTGGGGTCAGGATCGCATCGCGCTCGTCGAACGCGCGCTCACCACGGGCTGACCTACCGCGCGCTCTTCGCCACCGCCGCCGACTCTTTCGCAGCAGCTTCCTCGACGACGTCGCTCGCGGGTCGGCGCGCACCGGCATCGACCCGCACGCGACGCGGGCTCTCGTCGGACGTCACGATCGTTTCCAACGTCTCCACGCGGGTGCGCAGATCGCGGTTCTCGGTTTCGAGCTGCGCGAGTCGCCGCGCGACGTCGGCATTCGCACCGCCGCCGGCTTCGATCTCGAGCTTCTTCATCTTGAGCACGTACGAGCCGATGATCGCCGAGAGCGGGATTCCGAAGATCATGACGAGCGCGACGATATCCGTGGGCATCGGTCGATCCTTTCAGTCAGCGCGCGCGATGACGAAACGCGACGCGGCCCACGAAGAAAGGCCCCATCTGCGAGATGAACTCCGCCGTCTGACGCGTCTTTCGCATCGATTGCACCACGTGTGAGAGCGGGTACAGCTCGCTGCCGACGAGGCCGATGACGAACTCGTTGTCGTTCGCGTCGAGGCCATGACACGCCAGACGAATGTCGTGCGCGAGGTTCGCGGCGCCGTAGGCACGACCGATGGTGCCGTGCTCGCGCAGGATCGCGCCTTGTTCGCGCGGCTCGAGCTTCGCGAAGGCGCCACTGCGTCGTAGCGGGTACCACACCGCCCAGTCGCTCTTCTCGTCGAGCGCAGTGTTGGCGGGGCGCTCGAGAAGCCAGAACGCGAGATCCGATTCGTAGCCGCTGCTGTACGAACGGCCGAGCATCGTGAACGACGGATGGAGCGTGAGACCGAGCGCAGGATCGCCCAGCACAGGACGCACGTCGGTGACGAACACGCTCGGGTCTTCGGAGAACGTCAGCACGCCGAGGCCACGCGGGTTGTTGACGTCTTCGTACACGACGCTGCCGACGTTCTTGTCCGCCAGTCGTTTGCCGATCGCGTCGATGACGGTGCGTGTGTCGCGATCCGACGGTGCGTCGAAGACGAGCAGCTGCATGAACAGCCGGCGATTCAGGGTCTGCGGTTCGCCGTCGCGCGGGGCGCCACGTTCTCGCACATCGATGGACTCATCCGACCCAGTCGCGTGTGCATGTCCCGTCGCGGGCGGAGCGCCCTGACCATGACCACCGTGACCACTCGCGTTCGACATCGCTGATCTCCGTTCTCACTGCCCGCGCGGCGACATCGATCGCCGACAGGGCGCGTGACCTTACTCAACGCGCATGGCCGGTGCGAGTGCGTCGCGTCGTGTCGGAACGCGAATGGGCTCATGGCAGAGCTGTTGCAATCGGTCCAGCTGTCCGCACTGCACCACGGAGTTGGACCATGGAATCGACGAACACCACATCCGCCATCGCCATCGAGTCGCAGGGTGAAGAGACCGTCAACAATGCGCCGCCGACGACCGCGAATCGGGCCGCGCCGCCGCCGGTGCCGGAAGCCGCGCGCCTGGTTCGTCCGCGAAAGCTCGCGTCGACGACCGTTCAAGATTTCGATCCCGATCGCGACGTGATCGCTCTCCCGGACGAGGGTGTCGAGCCGCGACTGCTCACGTTCCCGCCCAGCCCACGTATTCCCGAGCGCGTATCGCGCGCAGACTGGCGATTGTTCACGGCCATCGTGGTCGCCAGCGGCGTGTCGAGCGCAGCGACCGTCAGTGCCGCGTACGTGGCCCACGCTCGGACGACGCCGAGCGGCTCGCCGGCCACGATCGAATTGACCTCGAAGCGCGAAGTCGCGCGGACACCGTCGCACATCGCGACGTCTGTCACGCATGGCGACATGTTGCCGTCGATCGGTGCGCCGGCGTCGCGGACGCACGCTTCGACGAGCACCCGCACCACGCACCCGGCCGCGAGCGCGCACGTGCCTGCGACATCGGTCGAACCGTATCGCCCCGAGCTGCCCTTCCCGGTCGCCGTGCAGATGGCCGAGCAGCGTGCGCGCGGCGCGATCATGATGTGCGGTCTCGGCGTTCCGAACGCGACGCCGACAGTGCGCGCGAATGTTTCGTACGCGAGCGACGGAAGCGTTTCGCACGTGACCCTCTCGTCGCCGTGGCAGGGCACCGAGCCGGGGCGATGCATGGCCCGCGCGATCACGACGCGCGCGCAGATCCCGCCGTTCCGTGCGGAGACGTACAGCGCGGTGTTCGCGTTCCAGGCGCAGTAGCGAGCGCGTGGAGAAGTGTCCCTCGCAGGCGCGAGGGATCCGTGCGTGTCTGGAGCTGATGGTGCGGTGCGGAGGGAGGAGCGCACGGTCCGCGTGAGTTTCACGCGGACCGCTGCGCGCGCGGACTAGGGGACGGCCGTGAAGATGAGCGAGGTGCCCTGCGTGACGGTGTTCGCCGCGGGGAGGCCGTTGAACTCGTAGAGCACGCCAGCCGTGCCGCCAGAGTTCTCGAGGCCGACCGTCGCGCTGCTACCGGCTGCACGCGCCGCCGAGGTGCCGGGCGTCACAGTGCAGTAGTGGTACTCGATCCGATTCGTCGTCGGATAGAGCTGCGCCTGGATCGTGAGTCGGATCGACGTCGCCGAGAACACCGTCCAATTGGTCCACTGCACGGTGAAGTGCGGCGTACCGGTCGTGACGTTGAGCGTGCGCACGTCGGTAACTTCGGGCGACGGCGCAACGGTGAGGTCGTCCCAGAACGGCGCGAGGTAGTTGTTCGGCGTGCCGGTGGCCGGGATGTTCGCGTTCGTCGTCGTCGAACTGCCGGTTCCCGTCGTCGTGGGGAACAACTGCATGAAGCCGTTCGATGCAACGGTGAAGCCCATCTGGGCGACGCCGAAGAAGTTGAACGCGATCGGCAACGGCGCGATGGCCGAGACCGAGGTGTCGGACGCGACGCCCGCGAGGACCGGGGCGGTCGTCATGTCATCGCACATCGCCGTGCCGGTGCTGATCGTGTAGGGATCGGCCGCGACGGTGGCGTTCAGCGAGAACGTGCCGAGCGTGGTGTCGTAGCTGCCGACCGCGATCACGACGTTCTGAGGCGTGGAGCCCGCGTGGACGGAGATCGTTTCCGAGCCACTGACACCACCGCCGTCGACGCGGTTGAGGCATGCGCCCGGGGTGCACGCGTCGATGAGACGCACGACGGCGTCGAATCCCGTGGGCGCCACGACGACGCTCAGGGTGCTGTTGGCGGGGACGGTGGCCGTGTAGAAAAGATTTCCGCCGGGGCCGGTGCCGCAAGACGTGTACGAGTCG
>CBIHQZ010000798.1:0-3957 GCA_966212315.1 uncultured Myxococcales bacterium | reverse complement strand
GGCGTTCGCCGAATTCGCGACGGAGACGCCGGAGGCGCGTCGCTTCGTCGACGACATGATCTTCTTGCCGATGCACCCGACCCTTCACGACGACGACGTGCCTCGAATCGCCGACGCCGTCGCCGAGCACGGGACGTGAGACCGCGGATCGGTCGCGGTTCAGACCGCGCGATTTCGCAGTGCGAGTTCGAGTGCGCCGAAGATCGCCCGCGGATCGAAGTCGAGCATTCGATTCACCTCGTGTGACGGCACGCACGAACACCCGGGGCCCTCTGGTGCCGACAGCGATTCGAACGCGCGGACATATCCGTCCCGCCGGCCGTTCCCGCGCTGCACCTGCCCTTGGGTGAACAGGCAATGCGACACGGTCCCGTCGCTGAAGACGTAGCCGAAGTAAGTCCCTGCGTAACAGTCGTCGCAGCTCAGCAGGTACCTTCGCGATGCCTGCTCTCTGAGCACGTGCGCCGAATTTCCGACCGGCCGGCCGCGTTGCTTCTGCTCGATCAGGTGTTCCGCGAATCGTGCGACTCGAGCTTGCGAAATGGCCGGCGCGATCGGCCCGCGAACGTCCATCGCTGCGTCGTGCTCGAGTTGGAAGTAAGCGAGAATGCCGTGCGCTTGCGCGACGTCGAGAACGTGATCGGCGTGATCGACGCCGGCGGCAGTCACCACGGTCATCGTGACGACGGCGATGCCACGCGAACGCAACGTTTCGATCGCGCGAATCACCCGCGCGTACGAGCCCTGATTGCGCTGGCGATCGTGCACATCCGGCGGACCGTCGAGCGTGACGCACACGAGATCGAGGTCGGCGATCTCGTCGATGCGATCGGCGACGAGCCATCCGTTCGTGTTGAGCGTCGCGTACACGTTGCGGCGTTTCAGGTGCGTGACGATCTCGCCCGCGTCGCGTCGCAACAGCGGCTCGCCGCCGATGACACTCGCGCGACCCATCCCGCCGGCATGAAGTTCGTCGATCGCCGCGAGCCATTCCGCGGTGGTCATCTCGTCGCGTTCCTGCAGCGGGATGTGGCAATACTCGCAGCGGAAATTGCAGCGATTGGTGAGCGAGAGCGTCATCTGGAACGGACTCTTGCGACGAGTCGCGCGGCGGTATCCGAGCTGGATCACGGGCAGCGCTCGGCCGGTCAGCGTCCCCGAGAACTTCATCGACGGGTCACTCGATCGAAGGCGTTGCTCATGCCCTGTCGCAGCGAATCGTAGAGATTGCTCATCTGCACGAGATCCAGATTGTGCGCGTTCTGTGACTCCCAGCACATGCAGTTGAAGTCTTTCGCTTGCATGCGATCGCGGGTCGCCGCGGCTCGATGGCCGCGCCAGAGGGACTCGAGATCATCGGTCACGATGCTGCCGATGTCCGAATCAGGACGGCCGTGGCAGAGCCGGACCCTTCCGTTCGCGCCGACCACGACGAGCGTTGCGGGCACGAGCAGGCAGCGAAATCCCACGTCGCGATAGAGCGACTCGGGTTCGAAGACGTACCGCGGCATGAGGTCGTAATAGCTGCCGTCGAGAAACGCGTAGCGGTCGCGCAGATCGCGCAGCACGGACTCGAACTCGCCGCGATCTTCCGGCTGGAAAAGCACGCCCGGGTCACGCACGTGATGAAGCCCGTTGTTCTGCACGATCTGCAGCAGCACGCTGTCCGCACGCGGCTGCCAGTACTCGATGATGTCGCCGATCTCGCGAAGATTGCGGCGGTTGATCGTGACTCTCACCTGGATGCGCGGAGAGTCGCCAGAGCGCTGTGCGCGCAGCTTCTCGACGCCCTCGCGAACGCGCGCGAAGAGCCCTGGCCGATTGCGGAACCTGTCGTGAGACTCGGGCGTCGCACCGTCGATGCTCACGGTGACGACGTCGATCTTCGTGGCGAGAATCGGGTCGACGACACGCGAGAGTCTGTCCCCGCTCGTGCCGAGGAAGACCTTCTTGCCCGCGGACTTCAGGATGCTCGCGTACTCGAAGAGTCCGGGTGACAACAAAGGCTCGCCACCGATGAACGAAACACCCCACGCGTCGCTCTCCGCGAGGCGCCGCGCGATGGTCAATCGCTGCTCGTGGTCGAGTTCGTCGGGCAGCGGACGATTCATGTCGCAGTGAGCGCACGCGAGGTTGCACGCCTCCGTCACGGCCCACACGGCGAAGACAGGGTTCGGCGCCAACAGCATCGGCAGCCGGATGCTCGCGATGTTGCGCGCCAGCGGCACGACCGCGCGCCCGAGGTCTCGCAGCATCACGCCCGTCGTCGTCGACTTCTCTCGTTGCCGGCCACTCATGCGACGGCGCGACTATAGTCGGTTTGACCCCCGGCGCGCCTGCGCGATCGTGTGCCCGTCAATGCACCGCCGGCGCGACGCGATAGACGCTGACGGCAGGGACGTTCCGTGGCGTGTAGAAGGTCTGTTCCAAGCGAAGGTCCAAGCCGCGTTCGGCAGCGGCCGCCGCGAGTTGCGTTCGCTGCGCTTGCACGATCGCGTCGCGACGGCGAACCAGCGACATGCTGGTCGGGAAGATCACGCGCAACGAGGGGGCGTGCGACTCGGTCGCGAGCAAGGCGCGGAAACGTTCGAGCATGCAGGCGTCACGCGTTGCTTCCGCCACCTGTCGCGAGTTCTCGCAGGGCATGAGAAACGCGTGCAGTTGAAGCGTCTGGATGCGTCCGCCGGTGAGCTGATCGACAACGCCGCCCGCGAGCAGATTGACCGACACCACGCGAGAGCCGTCCTGATGCGTGACCAGCCATCGCGCGAGATCACGCTCGGCGCGTTGGTTCGTCACGAACACGACTTCGGATAGATCTCGACCCTCGTCGGCGGTTGCCCACGCGAACGTCGCGAACAACGGAATCGATGCTGCGACCACGAGCGCTCTGCGCCGTTGCGCCGTCGCCGCCCACGACGCCAGTCGGTGCGCGGTTGCGCCGATCGCGATGCCATACACCGCTGCGAGTGGCGTGTAGTTCGCGGGAAAGTCCGTGTAGAGCAAGGTGACGACGCCGACGTACGAAATGATGATCGACCCGCACGCGGCGGTCACGATGCAGCCCTCACGTCGCCGCCATGTGCGGACGGTGTCGACCACGACGAAGCCGAGCACGAGCGCTCCGACGATCGCGGCCACCACGTTCACGGGCGTTCGCGCGAGGTAGGCGCCGGTGTTCGAGCCGAACATCACGAGATCGCGCGCTGCTTCGAAGATCTTGCCGGGGCGTCGGATGCTCTCTGCGAGCGCAATCTTCCAACTGCTTCCGCGATCGTTCGCGTAGGACATCGATGGATCCATCGCGATCGGGATCGCAATCGGGACGAGCGGCAGCGACGCGGCGACGGCCATCGATAGCCACTGCCGTGCGCGGATCGCTCCGAGACGCACCCGCATTCGGAGGGCCAGCGCCAGCAATGGAACGATGTAGAAAAGCGTCTTGATGTTGGCCAGAAACGCCAGGCCGACGAGCAGCGCCGCGACCACCAATCGCCAGGTCTGCACCCGGCGCGCAGGTTCTGACGCGTCGGGCGCTAGCGAGTCGCAGCCCACCAGCACGAGGATCGCGCCCGCGAGCAACAGCACCGGCAGCGTCTCGAAGTACGTGAGCATCGAGTGAAGCAGCACGAAGCACGGCGACACGGCCATGCCGAGAGCACTCAGGGCCGCGACGCGCGAGCCCCCGAATCGCCGAGCGCACGCCGCGACGAGAAGCATGACGATCGCGCCCAACGGCAGCAGCAGCTTGCGCAACGTGAACGGGTCGTCGTGGTGAAGCCCTCTCAGCAACTCCAACGGCCACGAGAACACCCCCGAGAAGTAGGGTGCGGTCATCAGCGGCAACGAACGTTCACCCGAGCACAGCACGAGCGTCGGTCGACTTGCCGACAACCGGAGCGACCGTCCGACGTTCCCCGCGCACGAAGGTTCGAGCCGAATCGATCCGTCGGGTGC
>CBIHQZ010000797.1:0-3962 GCA_966212315.1 uncultured Myxococcales bacterium | reverse complement strand
CGATCACGATCACGATCACGATCACGATCACGATCACGAACGCGATCACGATCACCACACACTCAACGCCCACGACTCACGAAGCCCCTCTTCGGACGACGCCTGAGCGTCGCGAGCCTCGCGGTGGCGTCGTTCGGGGAGGGGCGCGCGGCAGCGGGGGAGGGGTCTACGCGGTCAGAGGGGCAACGGGCACGAGCACGAGCAACGGGGGGGAGAAACACGACGGCCGCGTTCGACGAGTCGAAACGCGGCCGAAGGTTTTCAGAACGAGACGGAAACGATCAGGCCACTGCTTCCTTGATCGCCTTGATCGGACGCGCGCGAACCGTCTTGCTGGCCGGCTTCGCTGCGAACGTCTGCTTCTGCTTGGTGAAGGGGTTGATGCCTTCACGCGCCGGACGGGCCGGCTTCTTCACGACGACGAACTTCGCGAAGCCCGGGAGCACGAAGACTCCGTTCTTCTTCAGTTCCTTGTGTCCAACCGAGGCCAGGGTCTCGATGATCGTCTTGACCTGCTTGCGCGAGAAACCCTCACCCGCTGCGTCGGTCACGGCCTGAAGAAGGGCGCTCTTCGAAAGCGTCTTCTTGCCACCCGCCGCTGCCTTGCCCGCTGCTGCCTTTGCCTTTGCCATTTGCCTTTGCTCCGCGTTGGTTGCCGAGCGTTCTCACCGAAAGGTGCACTCGGACGGGCATTGAATACGGGCGTTGTGTGTTTCGCTGCAACCCAAAATCGCGCTGTAGCCCCGGCGAAACCGCAGATTGCGTCGATTTCGATTCGAAGACGCTTCTCGCGCGCTCGTTTACGACCTCCGCGAGCGACGATTTTCGGCGGAATTCTCGCGCATTCTGAGTGATGCGAGTGCGCGAGTGACGCAGCGCAAGCACCGCACCCCCTCTTGCGTGTCTTTCGATTCGGTGGTTCGCGAGTGCGGGGAAGGCTTGTTTTCAGCTGCGGGCGCGTGCAGTGGCGATCGTGCGACGAAGACCTTCGTCGAGTCCGACGGCGGGATCGAAGCCGAGTGACTCGCGAATTCGCGCGATGGATGCCTGGCTGTGTTTGATGTCTCCAGCGCGTTCGGGCGCGTTTTCCACGCGGCTCTTGCTCTCGGTCAGTGCACGCACGCGTTCGACGAGTTCGCGGATCGTGATGCGTCCGCCCTGCGCGACGTTGAACACTTCACCGCGTCCTACGCCCGCGCGTTCGGCCGCGAGCATGTTCGCTTGCGCGACGTCTTCGACGAACACGAAGTCACGCGTCTGCTCACCGTCGCCGTAGACCGTGATCGGCTCGTTCGCGATCGCACGGTGAATGAAGATCGGCACTGCCGCGGCGTACTGGCTCTTCGGATCCTGTCGCGGACCGAACACGTTGAAGTAGCGAAGGCTCACCGTGGGGACGCCGTGCATCTCGGCGTACATGCGGAGATAGAACTCGCCGTCGAGTTTGGTGATGCCGTAGGGCGACTTCGGCGAGGGATTCATGTCTTCGGTCTTCGGACTGCGCGGATCGTCGCCGTACACCGCCGCGCTCGAGCTGAAGACCACGCGCGAGATCTTGGCGCTGCGCGCGGCTTCCAGGACGTTCAGCGTGCCGTTCACGTTGATCGCCACGCATTCGTCGGGGTGTTCGACCGACTCGGGAACACTCACTTGCGCGGCGAGGTGATGGACGACCGAGCAGCCCTGCATGGCTTCGCGCACCGCGTTGCGGTCGGTGATGCTCCCTTCGAAGAGCTTGAAGTCGTCACGTCCGGTCTCGGCGACGATGGCCTCGATGTTCTCGCGTTTGCCGCTGCGAAAGTTGTCGAGGACGTGAACGCTCGCGCCGCGCTTGCGCCACGCGATGGCGAGATGATGTCCGATGAAACCCGCGCCGCCTGTGATGAGTACTCGCATGGCGGCGATGGACCCACGCGCGGATGGGAGCGTCAACTCGACGCGCGATGTCGATCAGCGGTGACGATCGCGCGCTTCGCGGAGCTTCCGATCGAGATTGCGGAAGTCATGCGCGAGTTGCTCGGCGAGTGCGCGCTGCAGCGCGAATGCGATGGGGGCGTGTGCATTGAAGAGCAGCGCGAAGGCACTCTGTTGCAGGACACCCACACGCACCTGACCGGCGGCGGTACACGTTGCAGAGCGCGGTTCGTCGTCGACGAGCGCGACGAGACCGAAGAGCGAGCCAGGGCCCATGCGATTGAGTTCGACCGTTTCGTCGCCGCGTCGATGCGAGACGACGACCTCGCCGTCGAACACCACGAACGCGGTGTCGCCGCGCTTGCCCTCGCGGATGAAGACATGGCCGTCCTCGTAGTCGTCGATCTGCATCGCATCGAGCAGCACTTCGAGATTGTCTGGCGACAGGTTCGCGAGCGCGGGGATCGTGCGGAGGATGTCGGTCGGTTCCATGGCGCGGTGGACTCAGTCTTTCGCGAGGCCGAAAAGGGCGCGGAGGCCGTCGATGAAGCCACTGCGATGCTGCGCGGGTTCGACGCCGTGCAAACGATCGAGCGCGACGCCGGCGCCGCGCACACGTGCCGCGAGTGACTTGCAGAGCGCGCGCAGGAGCGCGGTCGCGATGCGGGGGTGCGTGGTGCGAAGCGCGTCGAGTCGATCGCGCGAGAGTTCGAGGAGCATCGTCGGACCGACCGCACGCACGGTCGCGCTGGCCGGTCCGTCGTCGAGAAACGAGATCTCGCCGACGAGCGCGCCCTGGGCGATGCGTCCGACCTGGATCTCTTCCGCGCCTTCGCCGACGAGCACGCGCAGCGAGCCGTCGCACAGGAGATACACGCTCGACGAAGGAGACCCTTCGCGCAGGAGCACGTCGCCGTCGGTCAGTGTCTTCTCGGGCAGTTCGCGAAGGAGTTCTTGGATCTCGTCGGTCGAGAGGTAGTCGCCGAGGTCCTCGAAGCGCTCCGCGAACGTCTTCGCGTCGATGGCAGTCACGGCGCCGAACGTAGCACGCGCCGCGTCACGTCGTCGTCGTGCCCATGTCCCG
Source organism: uncultured Myxococcales bacterium (assembly GCA_966212315.1). Classification (GTDB taxonomy): domain Bacteria; phylum Myxococcota_A; class Polyangia; order Polyangiales; genus CBIHQZ01. The sequence continues at coordinate 964 of CBIHQZ010000797.1, read as the reverse complement.
CGAAATGTTAGAAAGCTAATACCGTCCCCCATGGATCCCGACTACGAACGCTTGTCGCTGACCGAGGTGATCCAGCTGCAGAACCGTCTCAGCGAGATGGTGAAGCGGCGCTTCGAACGGATGATGGCACTCGCGTTCACCGATGTGGTCGGGTCGACGCAGTACTTCGCGCGGTTCGGCGACGAAGCCGGTCGACGCTTGCAGCAGCGGCATCTCGATGTGCTGCGCGCGTGTCTCGAGAAGACCGGCGGACGCATCGTCGACACAGCAGGCGACGGCGCGTTCAGCTGCTATCCCACTGCCGAGGCGGCGGCGAACACGCTGTTGGATCTCGAGCAGCGGATCCTCGTCGCGAACGTGCGCGAACCGTCGGAGCATCAATTGAGCGTGCGCGCCGGCGTGCACTGGGGCGTGGTGCTGTCCGACGCCGCGGTGGTGACCGGCGACGCGGTGAACCTCTGCGCGCGAGTTGCCAACACCGCCGAGGGTAGCGAGATCAGACTCACGCGCGCGGCGTTTCTCGAACTGCCGAATACGTTGCGTGCGCGGTGTCGCTTCGTGCGGCGCACGGAGTTGAAAGGGATCGGCGCGCCGGTCGAATTGCTGTCGCTCGAGTGGCGCGATCCGAAGCTGTTTCCAACGATCGTGAAGATCGCGGAGACCGGCGAGCAGCTCCCGTTGCCGAACCGCGACACGATTACGTTCGGGCGGCTCGGCGAAGTGAACGGGATGCCGGGCAACGACGTGGTGCTGCTTCACCCCGATCGATCGGTGGCGCAGAAAGTCAGTCGCTGGCACTTCGAACTGCGAAGGCATCCGCACGGGTTCGTGCTGCGTTGCGTGTCGGCGAAAGGGACGCAGGTCGATGACACGAACGTCGCCGAGGGGCAGGAAGTTCCGCTGCGTCCGGGCTCGGTCGTGCGCGTCGCGGAGCAGGTCGGCATCCCGTACACGCTCTCGACGA
>CBIHQZ010000796.1:0-3974 GCA_966212315.1 uncultured Myxococcales bacterium | reverse complement strand
GGGCCCAACGCAGCGCGAGGACACATTCGTGACCAATGCTCAGGCGGCAGCGGGGGTGAGGTCTCCGCGCCTCAGTACACCGCCCACCCGATCCCGATCTCCAACACGTTCAGATCACCCTTCTTCGGCGCCAGCACGCGCTGCTCGATGCCGTCACCCGCGCGTCCGGCATCGCGTTGCAGCTCGGTGACCTTTGCGTCGCGCTCTGCCATCACCTGCCGCAACGCCGCATCGGCATCCGCCACGGCCCGCTGCGCGCGTTCGAGCTTTTCGAAACGCTTCTCACGCTGCGTCGCCGCACGCTGCGCTGCGCGAACGCCGGCGAGCGCGCCGATCAACACCGTGCCCACGGCGCCCGGCGCTTCGTCGGCCGATGCGCGCGCCATCGTCAGCGCAGCCTGCGCGGCCGCGAGCTTCTCCTGCGCACGCGCGACCTTCGGCGCATAGCGTGCGGAAACATCCTGCGCGTCGTTGCCACCGTGCTTGGCGGCTTCGGCCTGACAACGTGCGACGAACGCCGGCATCGGTTCGCTCTCGCCCTGCGTCAGTCCGAGTTCGGGATGCACTGCGATCGACACCGTCTGCAAACGCGTGGCGACGTCGCGCATCGCCCGCTCGGCCGACGACACGCCGGATTTCGTTTCGAACGTGTCGGGGAGCGGTACGTACTGCGCACCGGGAACGGGCGGGCTCTGCAGACTCTCTTTGTGCAATGCGATCCCGCGTGACGTGTCGACCCGTCCATCGGGCGTGAGCGGGGCGGCAACGGTCGCATTGCGCGTGACGTTCAGACCGAGCTTTGCGTCGCGCAGGATCACCGACACCGTCGCGACGACCCACGGGTTGTAGTGCCACGTGCCCACCGGCTGCGCCGGGGCCGGTCCGTGCCATTCGCGCCATCCCTCGGGCGGCGCCGGGGTGGCATTCACGTAGCCGGTGGCAGCGGGTGCCGCCGGCGCGGTGGGTGCACTCACGGGCGCAACCGGCGCGCTGGTAGCCGCTGCGTTGGCAGGCGCAGTCGTCGCTGCGACTGCGGGCGTTGCCACTGCATCGGGACGCTTCGGCATTGCGCGACGGATCTCCTGACGGGTCATCGGTCCGCGCAGCCACGAGAGCGACCAGCGACTCTCGACGAGGAGCGAGGTCGGCGTGTTGTGCACGTCGCGAAGAAAGAACGTGCGGGGCGGGAGCGACTTCACGATGTCGCCGAGTTGCTGCGGATCGAGGCCCATCGTCCCCGCGTCGCTGCCGGTCAGACCTTCGATCACGCGCTGTCGATCGGCGTCGGTCTGCAATCGCCCGACGAACCAGATGCCCGCGTTCGAGAGCGCTTTGTAATCCAGGTCCATCGGGTTCTGCGTCGCGAGAAGAACCCCCACGCCGAACGCACGCGCTTGCTTCATCAACGCCATCAGCGGCTTCTTCGTCGGCGGATTCGCGGGGTACGGCGGAATGAATCCGTACACCTCGTCGAACATCACCAACGCGCGCAGATCACTCGTCCCCGGCAGACCGCGCACCCACGCGAGCAGCCCTTCCAGCACGAGGCCGAGCACCAATGCGCGCTCTTCGTCGCCGAGATGCGCGACCGAGACGATCACCGCGGAGGTCTTTCCGTCGCGTGGTTTCATCCACGAGCCCACGTCGAGCGGCGCGCCCTGTCGCCACGATGCGAACGTCGGCGAAGCGAGCAGCGTGTTCATCTCCTGCGCGAGACTCTGTCGCTCTTTCTTGGGGAGGAACTCGTCGAGCGACAGGGCGCCGATCTCGCGAATGGGCGGCTCCGCGAGGTCCTGCAGCAATGCCGCGATGCCGGCAGGCTGACCATTGCGCAAACGACGCTCGGCGAGTTGCGCGAGCACGACGTGATCGCGACTGCGCGCGGGATCCGCTTCGCGACCGATGAGCCGCAACAAGAGTGACAGCGATGCGCTCAGCGATTCGCGCGCGGCTTCTTCGTCGTCGTTCCATAACGGCGACGGCGTCTCGAGCGACGACAACACGTGCAGAGGCTCTGCCGAAGTGCTCCCCGGTGTGATCACCCGCGGCGCGATCGAATCGCGCAACGCAGCAACGTCGGCGGGCCCGAGATTCCAACCCGCGAGGCCGGTCTTCCACTTCGTCGCGAGTACTTCGGCGGCCGCGGCAGTCGTGGTGTTGTCGCGCGCGGCGGCATCGGGGTCGACCCACGGTTCGAACTCCGCGGCGGAGAGATTCGGAAACGTCAGGAGCAGGTTCGGCAGGTCGCCTTTCACGTCGATCATCAGCACCGGGATCTTCGAGCGCAGTGCCTCTTCGACGAGCACCATGCCGAGTCCCGTCTTGCCGCTGCCGGTCATGCCGACGACGACACCGTGCGTGACGAAGTGATGCGCGGGCAGAGATAGATTCGTCGGCGTCGCGCCGGGTGCGAGGGTGCGTGCGCGGCCGGGTTCGAAGGGTCGTACGGGCATGCCCGGATGTATACGCAGAGCCGCCGCGGCTGCGAAGAGGAACGGTCTTACTCGGTGGCGTCGAGCATCTCTTTGAGCACGCGATGCCAGTTCGCGCGCGACCGGAGATTCGCGAGTACCGCGACGAGCCCGACCTGCATGCGCGCCACCATCACGAAGTCGGGCGGGAGCTTCATCGTCTTGCCGCGCGACGGGAGCACGCCGACTTCCTTGACCATCTTCTTCGCGGTGCTCACGCCTTCTTTCACCGAGTCGCGCAGCCACGCCTTGTCGATGGTGATCTCTTCGTCACGCGACACGAGCCCCGCCGTGTACAGCATGTACTCCTGGTTGATCTCGCGAGCGCGCGCGTCCATGTGCTCCATGCCGAGCAACTCGGCCGAGCGACGGCGCCACTCGTCGAAGTTCCCGTCGACGAGCGCCTTCGCGAGCAGTCGCCACTCGGAATGCAGCTCCTTCGGGAGCCACTTCACGTTGCCGAAATCGAGGAATGCCACCCGGCCGTCATCGCGAACGATGTAGTTCCCCGGATGCGGATCGGTGTTGAACACCCCGCGGGTGAACGCCGTGCCGAGCGTGAAGCGGAAGATCGCGACGCCGACCTTGTCGCGCAGTTCCTGATCGCCCTCGTTCGATACTTCGCGCACGGTGCGCCCGGGCATGAACTCCGACACGAGAACGTTCTTCGCCGTGTGCGACCGATGCACGCGCGGGATCACCACGTCGGGATACGGCTTGAGCATCTCTGCGAAGCGCTCTTGGTTCGTCGCTTCGTTCTCGTAGTCCAGCTCCTCCGCGAGGCGTTGCACGACTTCGTCCATGCCGCCCTTCGTGTCGGCGCCCGGTGCCAGCATCGCGAGCACGGGGCGAAGCACTTCGAGGTTCTTCAGATCGCTCGTGAGCGCGGTCGCGATCCCCGGGTACTGAACCTTCACCGCGACGTCGTGCTCGACGCCATGCTTGTCGTGAATTGCCGCACGATGCACTTGCCCGATCGAAGCTGCCGCGATGGGTGTTTCGTCGAAGCGCACGAACGCTTCCGAGAGCGGGCGGCCGAGGCCGCGTTCGATCTCGGTTCGGATCTGCGGGAACGACACGGTCGGCGCGCCCGACTGCAGCTTCGCAAGTGCCTTCTGGTAGATCTCGGTCGCTTCGGGCGGGAGCAATCCGTCGACGTACGAAACGGTCTGACCGACCTTCAATGCGAGCCCGCGCAGGTCGCCGAGCATCTTCACCGCGCGCTCCGCGGACTCACGCATGCGCTGCTTGTCGGCTTCGTCGAGTTTCCGTCCTCGCACGACGCGCTCACCGACGACTGGAAGCTCGCGCGCCGCCAGCTTCACCAGTGCGAGCCCACGAGCGATACGACTCTTCGGAATATCGTCGGACAAATGGCGCCTCCTCGGCGGTTGCGCGAGGGTAGCACTCGGGTCCGAATCGTTCCGCAGGCGAAAGATTGCATTCGCAACGACTTGTCGCGCCGCGTGATCCGGGGCATTCACGTCCGCGCATGCTTTCCCG
>CBIHQZ010000795.1:0-3985 GCA_966212315.1 uncultured Myxococcales bacterium | reverse complement strand
ACGAACAGCGTCTCGCTCGACTCCGCGAGCAGATCGCTGCCGAGAGAGCCGAGGCGATGCGGCAGCTCGGGCTCGCACGGTGAAGCCAGCGTTGCTTGTCATCGCCGGACCGAACGGCGCGGGCAAGACGACCGTGACCGAGCGATTGCGTGTCGATCACTGGAGTGAGGGGGTGGAGTACCTGAATCCAGACGAGATCGCACGAGACCGCTTCGGTGACTGGAATGCGCCGGATGCAGTGCTTCGTGCAGCGCAGTGGACCCAGCAACGTCGCGAAGAACTCCTCGCCGCGCAGAAGGGTATCGCGTTCGAGACGGTGTTCTCCGCGCCGGACAAAGTGGATTTCCTGCTGCGCGCGCGGCGTGCCGGATACTTCGTGCGGGTGTTCTTCATCGGAACGCTCGATCCCACGATCAATGCGGCACGTGTCGCCAGGCGCGTCATGCAGGGCGGGCACACAGTTCCGATCGAGAAGATCGTGAGCCGGTACCGACGCGCGATGGCGAACATCGAGCCGGCGATCACGATCGCGGATCGCACGTACCTCTTCGACAATTCGGTCGACGGTGTGAGTGCTCGGCTCTGCGCACGGACGCGCGACGGCGCGCTGCGGAAGGTCTACGGCCCGCTGCCTCAGTGGATCGACGACGTGGTCAGAACGCTGCCCCGACACGAGCGGTTCGCGGACGCGCGGTCGGCCGGCTGAGTTGGTGCGTCGTCCGCCTCGCTCACTCCGCGAAACGCTATGCGACGCGCGTCGCGACGAGCCGCTCGACCATCGGCCAGAGCATTTCGGCCCACGCGGCGTAGCCCGCCGCGGACGGGTGGAATCCGTCGATCGAGAAGTAGTGCGCACGATCGGCGAGTCCGACGCCGAAAAGATCGAGCACTGCGAAGCCGTTCATCGCGGCGACGCGTGCGACTTCGACGTTGAAGCTCTTCACGCGCCGTTCGATCCGCGACTTCGGAATCCCCGCAAACCTCTCCGCGAGTTCCGCCGCGGGCGCGTGCGCGAGATTCGCCACGGTCCCCATCACGACCGGGATACCGAGTCCGCGGAGCACGTGGGCGATCGTATCGAGGTTGCGTCCGAACTCGATCGGCTCGACCTGGCGCCAGACGTCGTTGCCGCCGACGAAGAGCGTCACGAGATCGGGCGCAGCACTGACGGCGCGCGCGAGCTGTCGTGCCTTTACGGTCGCGCTCGTCGCCCCGCTCTCGCAGAGATTCGTGAGCCGCGCATCGGGCCAGCGCACGCGCGACTTCGCAAAGACGCGGGCCACGTAGCTCTCGTTCGCAGACGCGCCGATCCCGACGCCGGTCGAGTCGCCGAGGGCGACGAGGTGAGGGAACTGAGTCACGCGCGGTGATCTGGTGCAGGCCTCGCGCGAGCGCTAGTGGTCGGATGGCGCCGGGCGTTGCTGAGCGCGCGGTAATCCACCTCCATCGGATTCTGCGTCGCCGCCAGCACGCCCAATGCGCGCGCCTGCTTCATCAGCTCGATCAACGGACGCATGTCGTGCGCGGCGCACGCCCTCGCATCTGCGCTATCCTGACGGCATGAGCGACTCGCCCGTGAACCTCGCCGATCCCGATTGCGAGCCCTCGGACGAGGACTTCGCGGGATTTCTCGAGCGTGCGTTCGCGCACCTCCGTGATGACGACGAGAAGCGGCTGGCAAAGATGCGCGCGGAGATCGCGAAGGCGCGCGCCGACGTCATGCGCCGGCTGGGGCTGTCGACGTGAATCCCGCGCTGCTCGTCATCGCCGGTCCCAACGGTGCCGGAAAGACGACGGTGACCGAGCGGCTGCGAACCGATCATTGGAGCGAGGGCGTCGAGTACCTGAACCCCGACGAAATCGCTCGCGATCGCTTCGGCGATTGGAACTCGCCCGCTGCGGTGCTCCGCGCGGCGCAGTGGACGACGGATCGGCGTGAGGCACTTCTCGCCGCGGGTGCGGGCATCGCGTTCGAGACGGTGTTCTCGGCGGTCGACAAGGTCGAATTCCTCGTGCGCGCGAAACGTGCGGGATACTTCGTCCGGATCTTCTTCATCGGTACGAGCGATCCGACCATCAACGCCGCGCGCGTCGCGAGGCGCGTGATGCAGGGCGGGCACACGGTTCCGATCGAGAAGATCGTCGCTCGGTACGAGCGGGCGATGGCGAACTTGCAGCCCGCCATCGCGATCGCCGATCGCGTGTACCTGTTCGACAATTCGATCGACGGTGCAAGCGCAAGGCTGTGTGCCCGGACGAGCGAAGGTGCGCTGCGAAAAGTCTACGGCGCGCTGCCGCGTTGGATCGACGAGGCCGTGTCGCAGATCCCGCGCCACGAGCGTTTCGTCGATGTTCGAGTCGTCGCGTAGCCGGTCGAGGGTTGTGGCCGCGCGGCTCGTGTTCGGTCCGGCATTCGCCGCGACTGCCCGCAGCCGACGCAGGCACATCGCCGCGCCTACTCCGACTGCCTCCACATCACCCATTCCTCATCGCCGCGCCTACTCCGACTGCCTCCCGTCCTCACCGCCGCCATCGCCACGCCTACTTCGACTGCCCGCACGCGATGCCCCGATCATCGCCGCAGCTACTCCGACTGCTTCGCCGTCACACATCGCCCATCCCCGCGAGCACTCCGAGTGCCCGCCCACGACGTCCCCGCCATCGTCCTCGAGCACTCCGACTGCCTCCGGCGACCATCGCGCCGTGCCCGGAACGCACTCCGACTAGCCGCCCTCGACCCATTCACCATCGTCGCGAGGCACTCCGAGTAGCGCGATCGACCCGTCGACCATCGCCGCGAGCACTCGGATAGCTCCCGACCTTTCCCCGAACGATCCGCCGCCGGCACTCGGATCGCCCCGACCCCTCGCGTCGCCATCACGCTCGGGCACTCGACCTAGGCGATGACCACGCATCCGTCGTGGCGTCGAAGCACTCCGACCACTCGCCACCACGCGACGCCCGTGCACCGCGAGCAGTCCGACTACCCGCCGACATCCCGCGACCATCGCCGCGAGCACTCCGAGTGCTCCGATCGATCCGATCGCGCCGTCGCTGCCAACCGTCGCCGTGCCGACGCGCGATGACCGAGTTGGCCTCCCAGGCCAAGAGTTGGCCTCCCAGGCCACTTGGGTTGGCCTCCCAGGCCAATCGTTGGCCGCTACGGCCACTCGCCAACGGGCCACGGCGGCCCGATCAGGCCGCTCCGGCCCGAAAAACGGGCCGCTGCGGCCCGTGAGGCCATCGCGGCCCGCGTTGCGACCGACCGCGTCGCCCGCCGCATTCGCACTGCTTTCCCCATGAATCCCGCGTCCATGCACGCACTTCGATGCCTCGCGCCATCGCGGCTCGTCCCGCGCCGGCACTCCGACTGCCCCGCTGGCACAGCGCGTGTAATAGCGCTCCGCAACCGCGCGGCACCGGGGAGTTCCCGAACCGCGCGGCACCGATTCCTTCGCGCGGGCGTCTCGACGGACCGCGCGCGAGGCAACCCATTGCCGTCGAGACGTGTGGAGAGAACATCATGTCGACCGAACTCATCGTTTCCGAAAACACCCCCGTCGAAGTCCACGCCCGCGGCGAGGCCGCGCTCGCCCGTCTCGATCCCGAGATCAACGCGCTCGCACCGGACGAACTCAGCACCATGAACGTCGACCCCGGATGGACCGCGTCGCGCGTTCTCGGCGCGGTCCCGGCGATCGTCGAACTGCACGGACGCATCGCCCGCGAGTGCCCGACCGCGGACCTCAAGGCCATCGATCAACTCGAGGACCGGGCCTGTGCGCTGCTCGCGATCAACGTGCAGTACGAGAGCGCCGTCATCACGCCGCCGGGCTTCACGGCCCTCACGACGGAGGCGTTCGAAGCGCGCAACGTGCTCCTCGCGATCGCGCAGACCTTCGTGAGCTGCAACATGCTCAAGGCGGAACAGATCGCGACGTACAAGGGCGGTCGCGGCTATCACGACCTCGCCGACGACGTGCTG